>NZ_JASKYR010000027.1:0-23997 GCF_041028215.1 Streptomyces flavofungini | reverse complement strand
GTGCCGGTGCCGAGCTTGGACTCGCCGCGCAGGTAGTTCACCGTGGAGTCGAAGTCGAGCAGGCCGTAGGTCTCGGTGTTCGTGGGCTTCAGGCGGTTGTAGACGACCGTCGCGACCTTCTCGAAGTCGTGCTTGTACTTGCCTTCCGCCTGCACCAGGCTCGCCACGGTCAGGACCTGGAGCGGGTCCTTCAGCTTCAGTTCCGCGGCCTTTTCCTTGAGCCCGAGCTGCTCGTACTTCTCATTGGCATGGGCGACCATCTTGCGCAGTACGTCGGCGGGCTTCTGACCCTTTGCGACCGGATAGCTGGAGGGGTAGAGGAATCCTTCCAGCGGGTCCTTGATGTCCTTGTTCGTATTCGCCCAGGCGGGCAGTCCGAGCTTTTTCCAGTCGTTCTTGGCGACCTTTTCGGTGGTGCCCTTCGCGACCTTCAGGCGTGTGTCGATCTGTTCGTAGACCCACTTGTTCCGCCTGCCCTCCGGGATGATGAGGTTGCTGCGGCTCTTCGGGTTCAGCATCAGCTCGACGGCGCTCGCGGCCGACATTCCCTTTTTCAGGGTGTAGACGCCGGACTGGATCGACTGCCCCTGCGGATGCTTGCCCTGGGCCGAGACGAACGCGTCGACGCTCTTGACGACTCCGGCCGCCTTGAGCTTGCCGCCGATCTCGTAGCCGCCCGCGTCCTTGGGGATGTCGACGATGACCGCGCCCGAGCCCTCGCCCGCGAAGTCCGGCGCGGTGCCGAAACGATCCTGGTAGAACTGGTAGCCGAAGTAGCCGACACCGGCCAGGCCGCCGCCGAAGACCAGGGTGACCACCAGACAGGCGCAGCCGCTGCGGCGTTTCCTCGGCTTCTTGCCGCCCCTGCCACCGCGCCGGTCACCGCGTCCGCCGCCGCGCCCCGGGTCGTCGGAATCGTCGGCGTCGTCGTCCCTGCCCGCGAAGAAGGCGTGCTCACCCCGGTCGGGACCCGGGTCCCAGTCGGTCTCCGCCCCCGGGTCGGCCTCCCGCTCCGCCGGACGGCGCCGCCCCGGCGGCTCCGGTGGCGCATAGGCGTCGGGCGTAGAGTAGTAGTCGGGGTTCTCCTCGGCGTACTCGGCGGGCCGTCCGCCGTACGGGTCCATCGGATCGCCCGCGTACGGCGCCTGCGGCCGCTGTCCGGTGTCATAGCCACCGTTGCCGTAGGGATCGTGGCCGCCGCCGTAACCGGATTCGGGTCCCGCGGGGTAACCGGACTCGGAGCCACCGCCCTGACCGTGGCCCGGACCGCCGTTGTAGCCCTGTCCGGACCCGTCGCCGTACCCCTGCCCGGACCCTCCGTCATATCCCTGCCCCGACCCGCCGTTGTAGGCCTGGGCGGGCTGACCTTCGTACTGCTGCTGACCGCCGCCGTACGCCGACTGGCCGTAGGCGGGCTGCTGACCGCTGCTCCAGTCGTCGCCGTACTGGGCCTGATGAGGCTGCTGATGCTGGTGCGGCTGGTGGTACTGCCCCTGGCCGCCGTAGGTGGACGAGCCGCCCGCGGGCTGCTGTCCTCCCCATCCGCCGTCCCCGTACAACGGGTCCTCCGGATGCCACGGTTCGGAGCCTGGGCCCCGGCCATACTCAGTCATCGATCCCCTACATGCCGCGAGGCGGGGCCGCCGTTGGGTGGCCGGGCAACCGTTCCGCCTCTTGATGCTGTGCGGCAGCTGTTCGAACACCGCCGCATCGCGCGGAACGTTACCGTATCGCGATCAGATGACCACTTCGACGCCCTCGCCGGGAGCTTTACCTGACGCCCGTTCGGACTCCAGTGCCTGCTGAAGGATGATCACAGCGGCTGCCTGATCGATGACAGACCTGCCCTTTTTGGACTTCACGCCCGAGGCGCGCAGTCCCTGACCGGCCGTCACTGTGGTCATCCTCTCGTCCACGAGCCGCACCGAAAGGGGGGCGACCATGCGGGCGAGGTCCTGGGTGAACGCGCGGACCTTGGCCGCCGCCGGGCCCTCGCCCCCGTTGAGGGAGCGAGGGAGGCCGACGACGATCTCGATCGGTTCGTACTCCTCGGCGAGCTGCTTCAACCGGCGCTGGGCGGCCGGGACGTCACGTCCCGGCACCGTCTCGACCGGGGTGGCGAGGATTCCGTCGGGGTCGCACGAGGCGACCCCGATCCGGGCGTCACCGACGTCGATGGCCAGCCGACGGCCCCGGCGCATGCCCGGTGCAGGCTCGGTCATCAGGCCGTCTCGGTGACGAGGCGCTCGACGGCCGCGATGGCGTCGCCGATGGCGGCCGGGTTCTGGCCGCCGCCCTGGGCGACGTCCGGCTTGCCGCCGCCACCGCCGCCGAGGGTCTTGGCCGCCGTGCGGACCAGGTCACCGGCCTTGAGGCCGCGCTCACGCGCGGCTTCGTTGGTGGCGATGACCGTGAGCGGCTTGCCGTTGGCCGTCGTGAACAGGGCGACCACGGCCGGGCGGTCGCCCGGGATGCGGCCGCGCACGTCGAGGACCAGCTTGCGCAGGTCGTCGGCGCCCGTGCCGTCCGGCACCTGGCCGGTGACGACCGCGACACCGCGTACGTCCTTGGCGCCCTGGACGAGACCGGCGGCGGCCTGGAGGACCTTCTCCGCGCGGAACTTCTCGATCTCCTTCTCGGCGTCCTTGAGCTTGCCGAGCATCGTGGAGATCTTCTCCGGCAGCTCCTCGGGACGGCCCTTGACCAGTTCCTGGAGCTGGGCGACGACCGTGTGCTCCCGGGCGAGGAAGTTGTACGCGTCCACGCCGACCAGCGCCTCGATGCGCCGCACACCGGAGCCGATGGAGGACTCGCCGAGCAGCTTGACCAGGCCGAGCTGGGCGGTGTTGTGCACATGCGTGCCGCCGCACAGCTCCTTGGAGAAGTCACCGATGGTGACGACGCGCACGCGCTCGCCGTACTTCTCGCCGAACTCGGCGATGGCGCCCTGCTTCTTGGCGTCGTCGATCGACATGACCTCGGCCTGGACGTCCAGCTCCCGGGCGAGAACCGTGTTGATCTTCTGCTCTACGTCGGTCATCACGGCCGTGGGCACGGCCGAGGGCGAACCGAAGTCGAAGCGGAAGCGGCCGGGCTGGTTCTCGGAACCGGCCTGGGCGGCCGTGGGGCCGAGCGCGTCGCGCAGCGCCTGGTGCGTGAGGTGCGTGGCGGAGTGGGCGCGGGCGATGGCGCGGCGGCGGTGGGCGTCGATCGAGGCCCAGACCTGGGCGCCCACGGTGATCTCGCCGACCTGGACGACACCCTTGTGCACATGCACGCCGGGCACCGGCTTCTGCACGTCGCGGATCTCCACGACGGCACCGCTGTCCAGGCGGATGCGGCCGGTGTCGCCGATCTGGCCGCCGCCCTCGGCGTAGAACGGGGTGCGGTCCAGGACGATCTCGACCTCGTCGCCCTCGGTGGCGGCGGGCGAGGAGACGCCGTTGACCAGGAGGCCGACGATCCGGGCCTCGTTCTCCGTGTCGGAGTAGCCGGTGAAGTCGGTGGCCCCGGCGTTGTCGGCGATCTCGCGGTAGGCGTGCAGGTCGGCGTGGCCGGTCTTCTTGGCCCTGGCGTCGGCCTTGGCGCGGTCCCGCTGCTCCTTCATCAGGCGCCGGAAGCCGTCCTCGTCCACGGCGAGGCCCTGCTCGGCGGCCATCTCCAGGGTGAGGTCGATCGGGAAGCCCCACGTGTCGTGCAGCAGGAACGCCTTGTCGCCGGAGAGCACCTTGCCGCCCGCGGCCTTGGTCTCGGTGACGGCGGTGTCGAGGATGTTCGTGCCGCCCTTGAGCGCCTTGAGGAAGGCGGCCTCCTCGGCCAGGGCGACGGTCTCGATCCGCTTGCTCTCGGCGATGAGCTCGGGGTACTGCAGGCCCATCGTGTCGATCACGACGCCGATGAGCTCCTTGATGACGGGTCCGGTGGCGCCGAGCAGGCGCATGTTGCGGATGGCGCGGCGCATGATGCGGCGCAGGACGTAGCCGCGGCCCTCGTTGCCGGGCGTGACGCCGTCGCCGATGAGCATGGCCGACGTACGGATGTGGTCCGCGACGACACGCAGGGAGACGTCGGACCCGGCCTCGGCGCCGTAGCGCACGCCGCTCAGCTCGGTGGCCTTGTCCATGACGACGCGGAGGGTGTCCGTCTCGTACATGTTCTGTACGCCCTGCAGGATCATGGCGAGGCGTTCGAGGCCGAGGCCCGTGTCGATGTTCTTCGAGGGCAGCTCGCCGAGGATCGGGAAGTCCTCCTTGCCGTCCCCCGCGCCGCGCTCGAACTGCATGAAGACCAGGTTCCAGATCTCCACGTAGCGCTCGTCGTTGACGGCGGGGCCGCCCTCGGCGCCGAACGCGGGACCGCGGTCGTAGTTGATCTCCGAGCACGGGCCGCAGGGTCCGGGGACGCCCATCGACCAGAAGTTGTCCTTCTTGCCCAGGCGCTGGATGCGCTCCTTGGGCACGCCGACCACCTCGTGCCAGATCCGCTCGGCCTCGTCGTCGTCGAGGTAGACGGTGATCCAGAGCTTCTCGGGGTCGAGGCCGTAGCCGCCGTCGGCCACGGAGCTGGTGAGCAGCTCCCAGGCCAGCTTGATGGCGCCTTCCTTGAAGTAGTCGCCGAAGGAGAAGTTGCCGCACATCTGGAAGAACGTGCCGTGCCGGGTCGTCTTGCCGACCTCTTCGATGTCGGGCGTACGCACGCACTTCTGCACGCTGGTGACGCGCGGGGCGGGCGGCTTGACCTCACCGAGGAAGTAGGGCTTGAAGGGCACCATGCCCGCGGGGACGAGCAGCAGAGTCGGGTCGTCCGCGATGAGCGACGCCGAAGGGACGACGGTGTGCCCGCGCTCCTCGAAGAAGCTCAGCCAGCGGCGGCGGATTTCTGCCGACTCCATCAGTGGTCCTCATTCCGGTTGTACGAGTACGTCGTGTTCTCGATGTACTTCGTCTTCTTGTCGTTGGTGCTGTCGTACGGGGTGCCGTCCGCCTTGGCGGGGCTGCGGTTCTCGATGACCGCGAAGCGGCGCCCGGGGAGTGCGTCGGGGTGGGCGTTGAGACCGAGGGCGTCGCCGAGCTCGGCCTCCCGCTCGGCCATGCCGTCGCGGACGTCGAGCGCGAAGTCCTTGAGCTTGTGGCCCGCCTCGATCGCCTTGTTCGCCGCCTGCGCGGCCAGGCTCTCGGGCGCCAGCTTCCTGAGCTTGCGGTTGACCTTGGTGGTGGCCCACACACCGGCGGCTGCGCCCGCGGTGAACCAGAACGTACGGCGGAACATCGCTGTGTCAGTCCCTCTTATTCCGGGTGTCCCGCTTCTTCTGGCGCGCGGACGGCACCGTGCGGCCCACGATCACCGTACGACGGGACGACTTGGCGGGCACTTCCCCTGCTTCAGGTCCGGCCTTGCGGCTGATGGCCCGGCGCACGCCGTAGCCGAACGCGGCCACCTTGACGAGCGGGCCGCCGAACGTGGAGGCGACCGTCGTCGAGAGCGCCGAGGCGTTCGACGTGACCTCCTGGACATCGGAGGCGATGGCGTCCACGCGGTCGATCTGCGTCTGCGCCGAGCGCACCGCGGTGGAGGCGTCCGCCAGCAGGGGCACCGCCTGCTCGGTCACGTCCGCGACGAGCTTGGTGGTCGCCCTGAGCGTCTGGGCCAGCCTCGCGAGCGCCACCGCGAGGAAGGAGACCAGGATCGCCCAGAAGACGGCCACCAGAATCCCGGCAACCTCTCCACCGGACACTTGGCACCGCTCCCTGAGACATCGTCGAGACTTCGTCCCTGAACATCGAAAAGTCGTCTGCCGAGCCTATCGCGCCGGGATCGCCACTCCCTACCGCATGAGCTCTCGGTGTCACAGGAGTTGTTCGAAGTGATTGTACGGACCGCATGCGGATGAGTACGCTCCGTACCCCATGCGATGTACTCGACCCGGCAATCTGCCGCTGGAACTCAACGCCTTCATCGGCCGCACCCGTGAACTGGACGAGCTGACCTCCGCGTTGCGGACGGCCCGGCTCGTCACCGTGACGGGTGTCGGCGGCGTCGGGAAGTCGCGCCTGGCCGTACGGGCCGCGGCCGAGCGGTCCCCGCGCGACGGCGCCTGGCTCGTGGAGCTGGCCGCGCTGCGGGACGCCGAGCTCCTGGACCACGCCGTCGCCGAGGCACTCCAGCTCACCGACCACACGAGCAGGCCGCCCCGCGAGGCGCTCCGGGTCCACCTCGGCGAGCGGGAGCTGCTCCTCGTGCTCGACGGGTTCGAGCACCTCGTCGAGGCGTGCGCCCCGCTCGTACGAGATCTGCTCACGCACGCCCCCGGGCTGCGGATCCTCGCGGTGGGCCGCAGGCCCCTCCAGACCGGCGGCGAACGGCTCCTGCCGCTCGCGCCGCTGCCCGAGGCGGAGGCCGCGGAGCTCTTCGCCGACCGGGCCGCGGCCGGGCTGCCGCACTTCGCCGTCGACGACGGCAACCGCGAGGACGTCCTGGAGCTCTGCCGCCGCCTGGACGGCATCCCGCTCGCCGTGGAGCTGGCCGCGGGCAGGCTGCGGGCGCTCTCCCCCGCCCAGCTCCTCGCCCGGCTCGACGACCGGTTCCGGCTGCTGACCGGCGCCCGCCGCGACGTACCGCCGCGCCACCAGACGCTGCGCACGGCCATCGGCTGGAGCCATGAGCTGTGCGCGCCCCTGGAGCGGCTGCTGTGGTCGCGGCTTGCGGTGTTCGCCGGGCAGTTCGACCTGGAGGCGGCCGAGTACATCTGCGCCGGGGACGACCTGCCCGCCGAGGATGTCCTCGGCGTCCTGGACGAGCTGATCGCCCAGTCGGTGGTGGTCCGCGAGGAGAGCGCGGCGGGCGTCCGCTACCGGATGCTCGACACGGTCAGGGCGTACGGCCTCGACTGGCTGGAGGCGGCGGGCGAGGCCACCCGGCTGCGGCGCAGGCACCGCGACTGGTACATGGGCCTCGCCACCTGGTGCGAGCTGGACTGGTTCTCGCCGCGCCAGACCGCGGTCGCCGCCCTGGTCGAGATGGAGCTGCCCAATCTGCGGGCCGCCCTTGAGTTCTGTCTGACCGAGCGCGACGAGGCGCACCTGGGGCAGTACCTAGCGGGCACGATGTGGTTCTACTGGGTCGGCTGCGGCCGGCTCGCGGAGGGCAGGCACTGGCTCGACCGCTCCCTCGAACTCGATGGCGGCCACGAGGACGCGCGGCTCAAGGCGCTCTGGGTGCTCGGCTATGTGGCGGTGCTCCAGGGCGACACCGTCGCCGCGCTCGCCGCGCTGCACGAGTGCCGTGAGGGCGCCGATCTTTCCGGCAGCGCGGTCGCCGCGGCGTACGCGGAGCACCGCATCGGCTGTCTCGCCCTGGTCACCGACGACATCCCGCGCGCCGAGGCGCTGCTGCGCTCGGCCCTCGACCGCTACCAGGAGATCGGCGAGCTCAACAGCAACGTCCTGATGGGCCAGGTCGAGCTGGCCATGGCCCTGGCGTTCCGGGGTGAGCTGGGGATCGCGGTGGAGCTGTGCGAGGACGTGCGCCGGATCTGCGAGGACCACGGCGAGCGCTGGACCCTCGCGTACGCGCTGTACGTGCTGGGGTACGCCGCCTGGACGCGCGGCGAGGCCGATACGGCGCGGGAGCTGCTCACCGAGTCGCTCGACCTGGACCACCGCTTCCGCGATCTGCTCGGCGCGGTCCTCGCCATCGAGCTGATCGCCATGTTCACGGCGGCGGAGGGCGACGCGGCGGAGGCGGCGGTGCTCCAGGGCGCCGCGTCCCGCATCTGGCCCTCGGTGGGCCTGCCGCTGTTCGGCTCGGGCAACTTCGGCGGTCCGCACACGGCCTGCGAGGAGATGGCCCGCGGGGAGCTCGGCGACGAGCGGTACGAGGAGTGCGTGCGCGCGGGCGCGGAGCTCGACCTCGACGCGGCGGTGGCGCGGGCGCTGCACACCGGGCCCGGATACGAGCGAACCCGCCGCCCGCCCCGCCGGGAGGGGCGGGGAGGCGACGGGCTGAAGCAGGGTGAGCTACGTCCGGGTCAGCGGGCGTAGTACTCGACGACGAGCTGCTCGTCGCAGATCACGGGGATCTCCTTGCGGTTCGGGTCGCGGTCCAGGCGGAAGGCCAGGGCCTTCAGGTTCACCTGGAGGTAGCGCGGGGTCTCGCCGTCGGGGGCGAAGCCACCCTCACGCGCGACCTGGAACAGCGGCTTCTCGCGGCTGCGCTCGCGGACCATCACGACGTCGTCGGGACGGACGCGGTAGGACGGCTTGTCGACCTTGCCGCCGTTGACCTCGATGTGGCCGTGCACGACCATCTGGCGGGCCTGGTAGATCGTGCGGGCGATGCCCGAACGCAGAACCAGGGCGTCGAGACGACGCTCCAGCTCGATGACCAGGGCCTCACCGGTCTTGAGCTGCGTCTTGGACGCACGCTCGTAGGCACGGACGAGCTGGCGCTCGGAGAGGTCGTACTGCGCGCGCAGACGCTGCTTCTCGAGCAGACGGACCTTGTAGTCCGAGTTCTGCTTGCGCCCACGGCCGTGCTCGCCCGGCGGGTAGGGGCGGGCCTCGAAGTACTTGACGGCCTTCGGGGTCAGCGCGATGCCGAGGGCACGCGACTTCTTGACCTTGGGGCGGGACTGGTTCGGCATGAACCAACCTCTCTGTTCATTGTGAAATCGGCTTCACCAGTGGTTAGGGGAGGTCGCATCCGCAGCCTGGGAAACCTCGTGAGGCCATGGCTTCACAAGGCAGCCGCTCCCTGGTCTGGGCACTATGTGCAGCACGCGAGTGGCCCACCGGCCGATTCCCGGGATACGGGATGGTGGTGGGCTGCCCGCGACACCTTCGACGGTGCGCGACGCTCCTGGATCCCCTTGCCTCACGGCGCCGGGGTTCCGGCTGGATGTCCCGCTCTGGTGGTGCCGGCACGAGACCGGACACGGGACGCAGCGCTAGCGGCAAGTGTACCGGGTCGGCGGGGGTGCCTCCGCCCGGAGCCCGCCGCGCCCCTCCTCACCCCTCGGGCTGCTCGCCCCTGAGGCGGGCGCGGACGCGCTCGACGACATCGGCATAGCGGGCCTCGGCGCCATAGCGGGTCGGTTGGTAGTAACGCTTGCCCTCGATGGTGTCCGGGGCGTACTGCTGGGCGGCGATGCCGCCGGGGACGTCGTGGGGATAGACGTAGCCCTGGGCGTGGCCGAGCTTGGCCGCGCCCTTGTAGTGACCGTCGCGCAGGTGGGGCGGGACCGGGCCCGCGAGGCCGCCGCGGACGTCGGCCTGGGCCTGCTGGATGGCGATCGTCGCCGCGTTCGACTTCGGGGCGAGGGCGAGGGCGATCGTGGCGTGACTGAGGGTGAGCGCGGCCTCCGGGAAGCCGATCATGGCGACGGCCTGCGCGGCGGCGACCGCCGTGGGCAGGGCCGTCGGATCGGCCAGGCCGATGTCCTCGCTCGCGGAGATCATCAGGCGCCGGGCGATGAAGCGGGGGTCCTCGCCCGCCTCGATCATGCGGGCCAGATAGTGCAGGGCCGCGTCGACGTCGGAGCCGCGGATGGACTTGATCAGGGCGCTCGCGACGTCGTAGTGCTGGTCGCCGTCGCGGTCGTACTTCACGGCGGCCCGGTCGACGGACTCCTCAAGGGTCTGGAGGGTGATCTCCTTCTCGCCCTTGGCCAGCGCCGATCCCGCGCCCGCCTCCAGGGCGGTGAGCGCGCGCCGGGCGTCGCCGCCCGCGATCCGCAGCAGGTGCTCCTCGGCCTCCTCGGGCAGCTCGACCGCGCCGCCGAGACCCCGCTCGTCGGCGACGGCCCGGCGCAGCAGACCGCGCAGGTCGTCGTCGGTGAGCGGTTCGAGGGTGAGCAGCAGGGAGCGGGAGAGCAGCGGGGAGATGATCGAGAAGTACGGGTTCTCGGTGGTCGCCGCGATGAGCGTCACCCAGCGGTTCTCCACGGCGGGGAGCAGGGAGTCCTGCTGGGCCTTGCTGAAGCGGTGGATCTCGTCCAGGAAGAGGACGGTCTCCTTGCCGTGGCCGCCCATCGCCCTGCGGGCGCCGTCGATGACCGCGCGCACTTCCTTCACGCCCGCGGTGATCGCGGAGAGCTCCACGAAGCGCTTGTTCGTCGCCTTGGAGACCACGTACGCCAGGGTCGTCTTGCCGATGCCGGGCGGGCCCCACAGGAAGACCGACGACGGGCCCGCGGGGCCTCCGCCGCCCTCGCCGACCAGGCGGCGCAGGGGCGAGCCCGGCTTGAGCAGATGCTGCTGGCCGACGACTTCGTCGAGGGTGCGCGGGCGCATCCGGACGGCCAGGGGGCTGCTGGACGGGTCCTTTTCCTGGCGGTCTTCGGCGGCGGCGGTGAACAGGTCGGGCTCCACGTCAAGAACCCTATGTCACGCCACTGACAATCCGGCCGGGAGCACCGGACGCCCCGGGACCGCCGGGGCCCCGGCCGCCCCGCTCAGGCCCAGAGGTCCGCGCCCCACCGGGTGAGGATCAGCATGGCGATGACGCCGATGTGCATCACCGGCAGCGCCCAGGTGAAGTCCTCCAGGAAGCCCTTGGCCCAGCGGGGCGCGGGCAGGAAGCCGTGGCGGATGTTGAAGGACGTGACGTACCAGAAGATCAGGAGCGTGACGGTCCAGGCCAGGCAGCACCAGAGGCAGAGCGCGTTGATGTGGTAGAGCGACTGGATCATCAGCCAGGTGCAGAAACCGACGCCGAAGAGCGCGCCCGCGTTGAACGTCAGCCAGTACCAGCGCGGGAACCGGGCCCCCGCCAGCAGGCTCACGCCGACGCCGATCACGACAGCGTAGGTGACGAGGCCCAGCATCGGGTTGGGGAACCCGAAGGCCTCGGCCTGCTCGCTCTTCATGATGCTGCCGCACGCGACCACCGGGTTGATGCTGCACCCCGGCTGGAAGTTCGGGTCCTTGAGGAGCTCGAACTTGTCGAGGGTGATGACCCAGGAGGCGAGCAGGCCGCCCGCGCCGGTGATCACCAGGAGCAGGGCGAGTGCGAGGCCGGCGCCGGCGCTCCTGGGCGCGGCCACCCGCTCCTCACGGTCCAGGGCGTCGTCCTTCGCTGACATCGTTTTGCTCATCACGCCGTTCCGTCGCTTGTGGTGGCCGCGGGCAGGGACATTCTGCCGTACGTACCTGTGTGTCCACCGCCGGATGGACACACCTCGCGTACGCGCGGGCCGGATACGCGCCGGACTCCGGTTACGCCAGCTTCGCCGTGAGCACCGCGACGATCTCGTCCACCGCGACGGCTTCCTGCTCGCCGGACTCCATGTCCTTGAGCTGGACGACACCCTCGGCGAGGTCACGCTCGCCCGCGACGACCGTGAACCTGGCGCCGCTGCGGTTGGCGTTCTTCATGGCGCCCTTGAGGCCCTTGCCGCCGTAGCTGAAGTCGGCCGCGACACCGGCCTTGCGCAGCTCCGTCACCTTGGCGAAGAGGACCCGGCGGGCCTCGTCGCCGAGCGGGACGGCGAAGACGCTGGTGGACGCGGGGAGTTCGAGCTCGACACCCTCCGCCTCCAGGGCGAGGACCGTGCGGTCCACGCCGAGCGCCCAGCCGACCGAGGGCAGCGCGGGGCCGCCGATCATCTCGGACAGGCCGTCGTAGCGCCCGCCGCCGCCGACCGCGGACTGCGAGCCCAGTCCGTCGTGGATGAACTCGAAGGTGGTGCGGGTGTAGTAGTCCAGGCCCCGGACCAGCTTCTCGTCGTCCTCGAAGACGACGCCCGCCGCCGTGATCAGCTCACGGACCTCCTCGTGGTACGCCTTGCACGCCTCGCACAGGTGGTCGCGGAGCGAGGGCGCGCCCACGAGCTGCCTCTGCACCTCGGCGCGCTTGTCGTCAAGGACCCGCAGCGGGTTGATGTCGATACGCCGACGAGTCTCCTCGTCCAGGTCCAGGCCGCGCAGGAAGTCCTGGAGCGCGGCCCGGTAGACCGGACGGCACTCCTTGTCGCCGAGGGAGTTGAGCAGGATGCGGAAGTTCCGCAGGCCGAGCGAGCGGTAGGCCTGGTCGGCCAGGATGATCAGCTCGGCGTCGACCGCCGGGTCCTCGGCACCGAGCGCCTCGGCGCCGACCTGCGAGAAGTGGCGGTAGCGGCCCTTCTGGGGGCGCTCGTAGCGGTAGTACGAGCCGGAGTACCAGAGCTTGACCGGGAGGTTGCCCGCCTTGTGGAGGTTGCCCTCCAGGGCGGCGCGCAGCACGGAGGCGGTGCCTTCGGGGCGCAGCGCGAGCTCGTCGCCGCCCTTGGTGGTGAAGGCGTACATCTCCTTGGTGACGATGTCGGTGGACTCGCCGACACCGCGCGCGAACAGCTCGACGTTCTCGAATCCGGGCGTCTCGATGTAGCCGTAGCCGGAGGTGCGCAGCGGCGCGGCGATAGCCTCGCGGACCGCGAGGAACTTCGCGGACTCCGGCGGAAGCAGGTCGTAGGTGCCCTTGGGGGCCTTGAAGGTGCTCACGGGTGTTGTCGTCACATTCCTCGTCGCGGCGCGGACGTGTCGTCCGCGCTGTGGCCTGGAAGGCCCGCGGCCACCTGCCGCAGATACGGGTTGGTGGCGCGTTCCTGGCCGATGGATGTCTGGGGGCCGTGGCCGGACAGCACCACGGTGGAGTCGTCGAGCGGCAGGCACACGCGTGCCAGCGACTCGAGGATCTCCGGGTGGCTGCCGCCGGGCAGGTCGGTGCGTCCGATGGAGCCGGCGAAGAGCAGATCCCCGGAGAAGAAGACCGAGGGGATCTCCTGCGTCTCGGGCATCCGGAAGGTCACCGACCCCTTCGTATGCCCCGGGGCGTGCGCGACGGAGAAGTCGAGCCCGGCCAGCTTCAGCCCCGCGCCGTCGGACAGCTCCCGCACGTCGTCGGGCTCCCCCACCGTCAGCTCGCCCATGAGCGGCATCCCGATGGAGCGGCCGAGGGCCTTCTCGGGGTCGCTCATCATGTACCGGTCGGAGGGGTGGATCCACGCGGGCACGTCGTGCGCCCCGCACACCGGGACGACCGAGGCGACGTGGTCGATGTGGCCATGGGTGAGGATGACCGCGACGGGCTTGAGCCGATGCTTCTTGAGTGCGTCCTCGACTCCCTGGGCGGCCTGGTGGCCCGGGTCGATGATCACGCACTCCTCGCCTGCGGCGGGGGCGACCAGGTAGCAGTTGGTCCCCCAGGCCCCGGCGGGGAACCCGGCAATCAGCACGATCGTCCTTCATTCGTCGTCCGGCGGCATGGGCCGCGGCCCCCGGCGGAGGATCACGGCAGATCAGAGCCTACCGGCGCTGCCGATTCCACAGGTAACCCATATACGGTACGGGCACACTCAGGCGGTCACCAGAAAAGGGGAGATAACCCGGTGGTCAGCAACGATCAGCGGCGGCGGCAGCTCGCCCGGGAGAAGTTCCAGCGTCAGCAGGAGCGGCGTGAGGCCGCCCGGCGCAGGGCGCGGATGCGCAACGCGGTGCTCGCGGGCGCGCTCGCGGTGGTCGTGGCGGGGGGCGCGGTGTCGTACGCGGCGGGCGCCTTCGACGGCGACGGCGGGGCCAGGGACGACGAGGCCGCGGCGGAGCCGACGAGCACGCCGAAGGACCCCTGCCGCGAGCCGGCGCCGGGCAAGGTCAAGGCGCTGGACTTCGACAAGGAACCGGCGCTCACCATCGACAGGTCCGCCGACTACACGATGGATCTGAGGACGACGTGCGGCGACATCGGCCTCGACCTGTCGGCGGCCAAGGCACCGCACACGGTCAACTCGTTCGACTTCCTGGTGAAGAAGGGCTATCTCGACCACACCAAGTGCCACCGCCTCACCACGGGCGGCATCTACGTCCTCCAGTGCGGCGACCCGAAGGGCACCGGCGAGGGCGGCCCCGGCTACTCCATCCCGGACGAGAACCTGAAGGACAAGCGCCTGAAGGGGAACGTGTATCCGGCGGGCACGGTCGCCATGGCGAACCAGTACAACGCCGCGAAGAAGAAGGGCCGCGACACCGGCGGCAGCCAGTTCTTCCTCGTCTACCAGGACAGTCAGCTGCCGCCCGACTACACACCGTTCGGGACCATTTCCGAATCCGGCATGAAGGTGCTCAAGAAGATCGCCGAGGCCGGGGAGAGCAGCGGGCAGGGCGACGGCGCACCGAACGCGACCGTCGTCATCGACAAGGCGACCGTCACCAGGTCCTGAGCCCCGCCGGGCAAACTTCGGTCGTGCGGGATGCGGACAGCCGCCCCGCCGGTCGCCTATGTTGGCGGTGACGAAACTGTGGACGATGCCGGGGGCCCGAAGGCCCTGCGCAGGCATCATGTGGAGGAGGCGCTGTGAGCAGCGACCCGTGGGGCCGCGTCGACGAGACGGGGACCGTGTACGTGCGTACGGCCGACGGCGGCGAGCGAGTGGTCGGTTCGTGGCAGGCAGGATCCCCTGATGAGGCCCTCGCCTACTTCGAGCGCAAGTACGACGGTCTGGTCGTCGAGATCGGACTTCTCGAGCGCCGGGTGAAGACGACCGACCTGTCGGCCAAGGACGCCACGACCGCCATCGACCACCTGCGCCAGCAGGTCGACGAGGCGCACGCGGTCGGCGATCTGGACGCCCTGGGCAAGCGGCTCGACAAGCTGGTCGAGACCGTCGAGGCCCGGCGCGAGGAGCGCAAGGCCCAGAAGGCCAAGCAGTCCGACGAGGCGCGGCAGGCCAAGGAGGCCCTGGTCACCGAGGCCGAGGAGCTCGCCCAGAGCGAGCAGTGGCGGGCGGCGGGCGAGCGGCTGCGGGCCCTGGTGGACACCTGGAAGGGCCTGCCGCGACTCGACCGCAAGTCCGACGACGAGCTGTGGCACCGCTTCTCGCACGCCCGCTCGGCGTTCTCCAAGCGCCGCAAGGCGCACTTCGCCTCGCTGGACGCGCAGCGCGAGGAGGCCCGCAAGGCCAAGGAGAAGCTGGTCGGCGAGGCCGAGGCGCTCTCGGGGTCGAAGGACTGGGGTCCGACGGCCGCGCGGTACCGCGAGCTGATGGCCGACTGGAAGGCCGCGGGCCGCGCGCAGCGCGAGCACGAGGACGACCTGTGGAACCGCTTCCGCGGTGCCCAGGACGTCTTCTTCGCGGCGCGCGGCGAGGTGTTCGCCGAGCGCGACGCGGAGCAGACGGAGAACCTCAAGCTGAAGGAGGAGCTGGCCGAGGAGGCCGAGAAGCTTCTCCCGGTGAAGGACCTGAAGTCCGCCCGTGCCGCCTTCCGCTCGATCAACGAGCGCTGGGAGGCCATCGGCCACGTCCCGCGTGACGCGCGGCCGAAGGTCGAGGGCCGGATGCACGCCGTGGAGCGGGCCCTGCAGGAGTCCGAGGAAGCCGAGTGGCGCCGCACGAACCCGGAGGCACGCGCGCGTGCCGAGGGTCTCACCGGTCAGCTCCAGGCCGCCGTGGACAAGCTGCACGGCCAGATCGAGTCGGCGCGCGCCGCGGGCAACACCGCGAAGGCCGACAAGCTCCAGCGCGAGCTCGACGGCCGCCAGGCGCTGCTCGACCAGGCGCTGAAGGGCCTGCACGAGTTCGGCGGCTGACGTTTTCCGCTCTTTACGTAGAGGGGCTCCCGTACATCGCGTACGGGAGCCCCTCTACGTAGTGACCGGTTCTCACTGACCGGCCGTCGTGGCTACGGCCTGCGCGTCGACGTCACCCGGTACACGTCGTACACGCCCTCGACGCCCCTGACCGCCTTGAGCACATGCCCCAGGTGCTTGGGGTCGCCCATCTCGAAGGTGAAGCGGGACGTGGCCACGCGGTCGCGCGAGGTCTGCACGGCCGCCGACAGGATGTTCACGTGCTGGTCGGAGAGGATGCGCGTGACGTCCGACAGGAGGCGCGAGCGGTCCAGGGCCTCGACCTGGATGGCCACCAGGAAGACCGAGGACTGGGTGGGCGCCCACTCGACCTCCAGGATGCGCTCGGGCTCCCGCGAGAGCGAGTCCACGTTCACACAGTCGCTGCGGTGCACCGATACGCCGCTGCCGCGGGTGACGAAGCCGATGATGGGGTCGCCGGGCACAGGCGTGCAGCAGCGGGCCAGCTTGACCCACACGTCGTCGACGCCCTTGACCACCACACCGGGGTCGGCGTTCGAGCGGCGCTTGCTGCGGCCCCGCGAGGGCGGCGCGCTCTCGGCGATGTCCTCGTTGGCCGCCTCCTCGCCGCCGAGCGCCTGCACGAGCTTCTGCACGACGGACTGCGCGGTGACATGGCCCTCGCCGATCGCCGCGTACAGCGAGGAGATGTCGGGGTAGCGCATCTCGTGGGCGAGCGTGACCAGGGAGTCGCCGGTGAGAATCCGCTGGATGGGCAGGTTCTGCTTGCGCATGGCCCGCGCGATGGCGTCCTTGCCCTGCTCGATGGCCTCGTCGCGGCGCTCCTTGGAGAACCACGCGCGGATCTTGTTGCGCGCTCGCGGTGACTTGACAAAGCCGAGCCAGTCGCGGGACGGGCCCGCGCCCGCCGCCTTGGAGGTGAAGACCTCCACGAGGTCGCCGTTGTCCAGGGTCGATTCGAGCGGCACCAGACGGCCGTTGACCCGCGCCCCTATGGTGCGGTGGCCGACCTCGGTGTGCACCGCGTACGAGAAGTCGACCGGGGTGGCGCCCGCCGGGAGCGCTATGACGTCGCCCTTCGGCGTGAACACGAAGACCTCGTTGCGCGAGAGGTCGAAGCGCAGCGACTCCAGGAACTCGCTGGGGTCCTCGGTCTCCTTCTGCCAGTCCAGGAGCTGGCGCAGCCACGCCATGTCGTTGAGGTGGTCGTCCTTGCCGCCGGACTTCTTCGGCACGTCGGTGCGCACCTTGGAGGCACCGGCGACGGCCTCCTGCTTGTACTTCCAGTGCGCGGCGATGCCGTACTCCGCGCGGCGGTGCATGTCGAACGTGCGGATCTGGAGCTCGACGGGCTTGCCGTTGGGGCCGATGACCGTCGTGTGCAGCGACTGGTACATGTTGAACTTCGGCATCGCGATGTAGTCCTTGAACCGGCCGGGGACCGGGTTCCATCGCGCGTGGACCGTGCCGAGTGCGGCATAGCAGTCCCGGACCGTGTCGACGAGGACGCGGATGCCCACCAGGTCGTAGATCTCCGCGAAGTCACGGCCGCGGACGATCATCTTCTGGTAGACGCTGTAGTAGTGCTTGGGGCGCCCGGTGACGGTCGCCTTGATGCGGGCGGAGCGCAGGTCGGCCTGGACCTCGTCGGTCACTATGGCGAGGTACTCGTCGCGCTTGGGGGCACGCTCGGCGACCAGGCGCACGATCTCGTCGTACATCTTGGGGTAGAGGATCGCGAAGGCGAGGTCCTCCAGCTCCCACTTGATGGTGTTCATGCCCAGGCGGTGCGCCAGCGGAGCGTAGATCTCCAGGGTCTCGCGGGCCTTCTTCTCCTGCTTCTCGCGCTTGAGATAGCGCATCGTGCGCATGTTGTGCAGGCGGTCGGCGAGCTTGATGACCAGGACGCGGGGGTCCTTGGCCATGGCGACGACCATCTTGCGCACGGTCTCGGCCTGCGCGGCCTCGCCGAACTTGACCTTGTCCAGCTTGGTGACGCCGTCGACGAGCAGGGCGACCTGGTCGCCGAAGTCGCGCTTGAGGGTGTCCAGGCCGTACTCGGTGTCCTCGACGGTGTCGTGCAGGAGCCCGGCCATCAGGGTGGCGGGGTCCATGCCGAGCTCGGCGAGGATCGTCGTCACGGCGAGCGGGTGCGTGATGTAGGGATCGCCGCTCTTGCGCTTCTGGCCGCGGTGCCAGCGCTCGGCGACCTGGTAGGCCCGCTCGATCTGGCGCAGCGTGGACGTCTCGATCTTGGGGTCGTTGCTGCGCACTATCCGCAGCAGCGGCTCCAGGACCGGGTTGTACGGGTTCGAGCGCTGGACGCCGAGACGCGCCAGGCGGGCCCGTACGCGGTTGGAGGAGCCGGAGCGCGAGGGCTGTCCCGTGGCGGGGCGGATCGCCGGGGCCGTCGGATGGTGGTCCGCGGCGGGCTTCGGGCGGGGCTGCTCGGCCGGTTTGTCGCCCCGGGAGACCTCTCCCTGGGCGCGCTGCGCGGACGTGCCGCCCTGGCCGCCCGCGGCCTTCTTGGCGGGCGCGACAGAGTCCGCCGAGGCCTGCTGTGCCTTCTGGCCTGCCTTGGCGGCGGTGAGTGGCTGGGACTCGTCTGGCAAGAGCGCTCCCTGTGCGCGATCGGGGTCCCCCGGACAGGCCCCGAAGAGTCCATGGTATCGATCCTGGGCCTTCGGCTCGCCTTGGGCCGGTGAGACCGCTCTGTACTGGGGAAACGCATGGGACGAGCCGTCGATTCCCCCCGCGGGCCCGGACGGCCCGCCGCGCGCCCCGGTCGGCCCGTCGCCCTCCCGGGCCGACGCTCCGGCCGGTCCGCGGCGCCCCGCCGCCACGCCGTCCAGGGCTGGAACCGGCCGAAACGGCGACGGGCGCCCCGGCCGGTGGCCGGAACGCCCGTCGTCTCAGCTGTGCCGCACACCGTCCCCGACGGTGCGACCGGACTCAGACCGTGATCAGCGCCTCCAGGGGCGCGCCGTTCAGCGCGCCCGCCAGCTTCTGGCGGCCGTCGAGGAAACCGAGCTCCATGAGCACGGCCACCCCGGCCACCTCGGCGCCGGAGCGCCGGATCAGGTCGAGCGAGGCGGCCGCGGTGCCGCCGGTCGCGAGGACGTCGTCGATGACCATGACGCGGTCGCCCGCCGCCAGGTCCTCGGCGTGCACCTCGATCTCGGCGCTGCCGTACTCCAGGTCATAGCTCTGGCGGAGCGTGGCGCCGGGCAGCTTGCCCGCCTTGCGCACGGGGATGAAGCCGAGCCCGGCGCGGAGCGCGGCGGGGGCGCCGAGGATGAAGCCGCGGGCCTCCAGGCCGACGACCTTCGTGGCACCGTGCCGCACGCAGAGCCCGGCGAGCGTCTCGGTGAGCGCCGCGAACGCCGCCGGGTCCGCCAGGAGCGGGGTGATGTCCTTGAACGTCACCCCGGGCACCGGGTAGTCCACGACATCGCGGATGCGGCTGAGCAGCAGCTCCGTGACGTCCGTGCGGTCGGCGGGTTCGGTGCCGGTCATCGGCGCTTGCCCGAGGGACGTCCCCGGCCGCGGTTGCGCGACGCGGGCTGGGTGCGGGGGCCGACGACGGCCGGGGCCGCGTCGTCCTCGTAACCGTCCTGCGGCTCGTCGCCCTCGGGCTCCGGCGTCTCCGCCGACTCGCCCTTGGCCGCGGCCGCCGCGCGCTTGGCGAGCACCCGCTTCTTGAGGGCCTTCATCTGCGGCTCGCGCTCCTTGAAGTCGGCGACGAGCGGCGTGGCGATGAAGATCGAGGAGTACGCACCGGCCGCGAGGCCGACGAACAGCGAGAGCGAGATGTCGTTGAGCATGCCCGCGCCCAGCACACCGCCACCGATGAACAGCAGGCCGCCGACCGGGAGCAGCGCGACGACCGTGGTGTTGATGGAGCGCACCAGGGTGCCGTTGATGCTGCGGTTGGCGATCTCGCTGTAGGTGTAGCGGGTCTGCTTGGTGATGTCCTTCGACTGCTCCTTCAAGCTGTCGAAGACCACCACCGTGTCGTAGAGCGAGTAACCGAGGATGGTCAGCAGACCGATCACCGTGCCGGGCGTGACCTCGAAGCCGACCAGCGCGTACACACCCACGGTGATGGTGATGTCGTGGATGAGCGCGATGAGTGCCGCCAGGGCCATCCGCCACTCGAAGGCGATGGCCAGGTAGATCACCACGAGGATGATGAAGATCGCCAGGCCCTGCCAGGCCTTGTTGGCGATCTGCTCGCCCCAGCTCGGGCCGACCAGGTCGGCGTTGATGTCGCCGGCCTTGACGTCGAGGTCTTCGGCGAGCGCCTTCTTGATCTGGTCGGACTTCTTGATGTCCACACCGGCGATCTGGATGCGCATCTCGTTCTCGCCCAGCTTCTGGACGATCGCGTCGTGGCCGGAGGCCTTCTCCGCGGACTCCTCGGCCTGCGCGACCGAGGCGGTCGTCTTCGGGGTGTTGAAGACGGCGCCGCCCTCGAACTCGATGCCCATGTTCAGGCCGCGCACCGCCAGGCCGAGGATGGCCGTGATGGTGATCAGGATCGAGATGCCGTACCAGATCTTGCGCTTGCCGACGAAGTCGTAGCCGACCTCGCCGCGGTAGAGCCTGGCGCCGAGATTACCGAGCTTCGACACCTCAGGCCTCCTTCGGGTCGACAGGGCCAGCGGAGGAACCGGGGACGCGGCGGGCCCGGCGGATCGGGGGCTTGACCCCGAGGCGCTTGGGGTCGAAGCCGGACCACTTGTGGCCGCTCGCGAAGAACTTCTTGCGTGCCATGAGCGTCATCAGCGGCTTGGTGAAGAAGAAGACCACCACGACGTCGAGCAGGGTGGTCAGGCCGAGCGTGAACGCGAAGCCCTGCACCTTGCCGACCGTCACCACGAACAGCACGGCGGCGGCGAGGAACGACACGAAGTCGGAGACCAGGATGGTGCGCCGGGCGCGCGGCCAGCCGCGCTCCACGGCCGGACGCAGCGAGCGGCCCTCGCGGACCTCGTCCCGCACGCGCTCGAAGAACACGATGAAGGAGTCCGCCGTGATGCCGATCGCCACGATGGCACCGCAGACCGCGGGCAGGTTCAGCGCGAACTTAATGGTCGGGCCGAGCAGCGTCATGATCGTGTACGTCAGCGCCGCGGAGACCAGGAGGCTCGCGATGGCGATGAGCGAGAGGCCGCGGTAGTAGACCACCAGGTAGATGATGACCAGCGCGAGGCCGATGGCGCCCGCGATGAGACCCGCGTGCAGCTGCTCGCCGCCGAGGGCCGGGCTGACCGTGGTGACGCTCTGCTCGTGGAAGGTGAGCGGCAGCGCGCCGTACGACAGGACGTTGGCCAGGTCCTTGGCGGACTGCTGGTTGAAGCTGCCGGAGATCTCGGCGTTCTTGCTCAGGGTCGTGTTGACGCTGGGAGCCGAGACGACGTCGCCGTCGAGGACGATGGCGAACTGGTTCTGCGGGGGCTGCTGCTGCGACAGCTTGCTCGTGACCTTCGAGAACTTGTCCGCGCCGCCCTTGGTGAACTCCATGTTGACGACCCAGGCACCGGTCTGCTGGTTGATGGTCGCCTGCGCCTCGTCGACATCCTTGCCGTTGACCTCGGCCGGGGCGAGGATGAACTTGTCCCAGCTCTTGCCGTCGGCGCTCTTGCCGCAGGCGATGGTCGGCTCGGACGGCTTGATGCCGCGGCCGGCCTCGACGCGCTGCTTCTTGTCCGTGCAGTCCAGCTTGGTGAACTGCTCCTGAAGCTTGGCCGTGGCCGGGTCGGGCTTCGGCGTCTCGTCCTTCTTGCCGTCGTCCTTCTTGCCGTCGTCCTTCTTGCCGTCCTTGGCCTTGTCCGAGGCGGACGGCGTCGGGTCGGCCTTCAGGGCGTCGGTGAGGGCACGGCCCTGGGGGGTCGCGGAGGAGTTCGGCTTGTCCGCGCCGTCCGTGGCCTTGTCCGTGGCCTTGTCGGTGGGCTTGTCCGTCGCCTTGTCGGTGGGCTTGTCGGTGGCCTTGTCCTTCTCCTTGTCCGTGGCGGACGGATCGGGAGTCGGCGCGCCTGCGGCCTGGGTGATCACCGGACGGAAGTAGAGCTGAGCGGTCGTGCCGACCTGCTCGCGCGCCTGCTTCTCGTTCGTCCCCTTGGGGATGTTGACGATGATGTTGCGATCGCCCTGGGTCTGGACCTCGGCCTCGGAGACACCCAGACCGTTGACACGGTTGTTGATGATGTCAACCGCGGTGTTCATGTTGGTCGGGTTGATCGCGTTCTTCTGACCCGGCTCGTTCTTCGCCTCAAGCGTGATGCTCGTGCCACCCGCGAGGTCGATGCCCAGACGCGGCGTGGTGTGCCCGGAAAGGAACATTCCCCCGGTCAGCGCCACGAGGGCGATCAGGATGAAGGCCAGTGCGCGGCCCGGCTTGCCCGGTGCGCTCTGCCTTCGGCCCTTCTTCGGTGCTGCCACCTTCTCGTTCTCCCTGTCCAACCGCCCGGCGTCCGGTCCGGCCCCGGCGGTTGCGGGGAGGACCCGGGCGGGCGGCCATGAAGTGGTGTCGAGACTCGGCGCGAAATGCACGAGGTCCAGGGCCCGTGGCGCGCGAGCGGCGCACCCCACGACCCCCGGTCGTGGCTACTTCGCGTCGGACTCGCCGTCGGTCTTCTTCGGCTCCGCGTCGTCGGCCTCGGCGGCCGTGTCCTTCTTGCCGAGGTCGATGCGCGAGTCGTCGGAGGCGTCGGCGGGCTCGTCGGTCTCGGTCAGGGAGGAGGCGTCGTCGGGGACGACGGGGGTGTCCTCCTTCAGGGCGTCCTCGCCGTGCACGATGCGGTTGTACTCGTCGTCGGGGAGGACCGCGCCGATCGCGTTCTTCGCGTAGACCGCGTGGACACCGGGGGCCACCTCAAGGAGGACGGCGTCGTCGTGAACCTCCTTGACGGTGGCGTACATGCCACCGATCGTGCGGATGCCGGTGCCGGGCTGCATGTCGTTACGCATCTGCGCGGCGGCCTGCTGCTTCTTCTTCGCCGACCGGGTCATCAGGAACATGGCCCCGATGAGCACGATGAACGGGAGGAGGGTCACGATATTCACGGGACGGAATTTCCTTCGCACGACCGCGCGGGTGAAGCGGCCTACTGGATGGGGGTGGGCACGCCGCCCACAAGGGCGGCATCGGCGGAGTCTAAGCGAGTCCGCGCCTAACGAACAACGCTCAGCATGGCACCGGGGTTCCTGACCCCGCGACTATCCGCACCGTTTCGACGAGGTTGCGCCACCGCCGGGGGCCTGAACGGAGATCCTTCGGAAGCTTCCGGGGCCCCTGGCCCGTCGCGGTCATGCCCCGAACAGATCCTGCTGTCCCTTTCCACCCGATTGCCGCGGGGGCACGAGGCCCAGGTGCGCCCATGCGGCGGGGGTGGCGACGCGGCCACGGGGCGTGCGGGCGAGAAGTCCCTCGCGCACGAGGAAGGGCTCGGCCACCTCCTCGACCGTCTCCCGCTCCTCCCCCACGGCCACCGCGAGCGTCGACAGGCCGACCGGACCGCCGCTGAACAGCTTGAGCAGGGCTTCCAGGACCGCCCGGTCGAGGCGGTCGAGACCCCGCTCGTCCACTTCGTAGACCGCGAGGGCGGCGCCCGCGATGTCGCGGGTGATCGAGCCGTCCGCCTTGACCTGCGCATAGTCCCGCACCCGGCGCAGCAGGCGGTTGGCGATACGGGGCGTGCCGCGGGAGCGCCCGGCGATCTCCGCTGCGCCGTCCGGGTCGATCTCCACGTCGAGGAGAGCGGCGGAGCGGTGGACCACGCGCTCCAGCTCGGCCGGTTCGTAGAACTCCATGTGCGCGGTGAAGCCGAAGCGGTCGCGCAGCGGGGGCGGCAGCAGGCCCGCGCGCGTGGTGGCGCCGACCAGGGTGAAGGGCGGCAGTTCGAGCGGGATGGCGGTGGCGCCGGGGCCCTTGCCGACGATGACGTCGACGCGGAAGTCCTCCATCGCCATGTAGAGCATCTCCTCGGCGGGCCGCGACATCCGGTGGATCTCGTCGAGGAAGAGGACCTCACCCTCCTGGAGGGAGGAGAGGATCGCCGCGAGATCGCCCGCGTGCTGGATGGCGGGGCCGCTGGTGATGCGGATCGGGGCGCCCATCTCGGCGGCGATGATCATCGACAGGGTCGTCTTGCCGAGGCCGGGGGCGCCGGAGAGCAGGACGTGGTCGGCGGTGGCGCCCCTGGCGCGGGCCGCCCGCAGGACGAGGTCGAGCTGCTCACGGACCTTCTCCTGGCCGATGAACTCGCCGAGGTCCTTGGGGCGCAGGGCGGCCTCGACGGCCTGGTCCTCGCCGTCGGCGGACGCGCCGACCAGCCGCTCGGCCGCGCCGGCGGCGTCGTCGGTCGTGTCGTCCCAGTTCATGCGGTGTGCCTCGCGATGCGGTTCGGGGTGTGG
>NZ_JASKYR010000269.1:0-6690 GCF_041028215.1 Streptomyces flavofungini | reverse complement strand
GCAGACCCCCGAACACCGGCCGCGCGCGGCCTCCGGTCACACAATCTGCCGGGCCTGTGGACAAACTCCGGAGGCGGGTGCGTCATGGGATGGTGAAGGCTGCGATCTCCCGGGGAACGACCCCCGGCACCCCGGACTGTGTGCGCGTTCTCGTCGTCGGCGGCGGGTACGTCGGCATGTACACCGCCCTCCGGCTCCAGCGAAAGCTGAAGGCGGAGCTCAGGCGGGGTGAGGTCGAGATCGTGGTGATCACACCCGACCCGTACATGACCTATCAGCCGTTCCTGCCCGAGGCGGCGGCCGGCTCCATCTCACCGAGACACGTCGTCGTGCCGCTGCGCCGCGTCCTCGACAAGTGCCGCATCGTCATCGGCGAGGTCGAATCGGTGCAGCACGCCAAGCGCACCGCGACCTTCAGCACGCTCGCGACCGACGAGGAAGGCACGGGCCCCGTCGACATCGCCTACGACGAACTGGTCATGGCGCCCGGCTCCATCGCGCGCACCCTGCCGATCCCCGGACTCGCCGAGTACGCCATCGGCTTCAAGACCGTCGAGGAGGCCATCGGGCTGCGCAACCACGTCATCGAACAGATGGACATCGCCTCGTCCACCCGCGACCCCGCCATCCGCGACGCGGCCCTGACCTTCGTCTTCGTCGGCGGCGGCTACGCGGGCGTGGAAGCGCTCGGCGAGCTGGAGGACATGGCCCGCTACGCCTCGCGGTACTACCACAACATCAAGCCCCAGGACATGAAGTGGATTCTCGTCGAGGCCATGGGGCGCATCCTGCCCGAGGTCGGCGAGGAGATGGGCAAGTACACGGTCGGCGAGCTGCGTCGGCGCAATATCGACGTACGCCTGGAGACACGTCTTGACTCGTGCGAGGACCGTGTCGCCGTCCTGAGCGACGGCTCGCGCTTCCCCACCCGCACCGTCGTGTGGACCGCGGGCGTCAAGCCGCATCCCGTACTCGCCGCCTCCGACCTGCCGCTGAACGAACGAGGGCGGCTCGCGTGCACCGCGGAGCTGGCCGTGGACGGCGCCACGCACGCGTGGGGCGCGGGAGACGCGGCGGCCGTCCCCGACGTCACCGCCGACGAGCCCGGCAAGGAGTGCGCGCCCAACGCCCAGCACGCGGTGCGCCAGGCCAGGGTCCTCGGCGACAACATCGTCGCCGCCCTGCGGAAGCGGCCGCTCCAGGAGTACACGCACGCCTACGTCGGCTCGGTGGCCTCCCTGGGACTGCACAAAGGTGTCGCACACGTCTACGGACGCAAGCTGAAGGGCTACCCTGCCTGGTTCATGCACCGCGTCTACCACCTGAGCAGAGTGCCGACCATCAACCGCAAATCCCGTGTGCTCGCCGAATGGACCCTGTCCGGGCTGTTCAAACGCGAGATCGTCTCCCTCGGCTCGCTCGAACACCCCCGCGCGGAGTTCGAACTCGCGGCCGGACGCAAGCCCCCGAAGGAGTCCTCCTGACCGGAGTCAGGAACTCCCCGCACGGGCCCGGCGTCTGACGTTTACCGGCCCGGCCCGGCGGATGTCGGACCGGACGGCCAGACTGTCCGTGTGACCATGGTCCGGCCGCGAGGCCGACCCTGGGACACCCGCCCTCGACACGCTGTGTTCTCGACCCCGAAGCCGATCCAGAAGCGACACCACGAGGCCTACCGCAGTGAACTTCACGCGCTGGAGCGCCCGGCTCCCCGGAACGCAGCGCCGCGCGGCTGCGCGGACCGAGCAGACGGTCCCCGCGGCCCCGCGCGGGGACGGCTCCGTCCCCGCCGCCCGCGCCGAGCGGCTCTCCGACGGAGCCCGCGCCACAACCGCCGACGGCGTCGACGCCCTGCCGGTCCGCGAGGTGCTCGACCGCGTCCCGGCCCTCGTCGCGCTGGTGCACGGCGCCGAGCACCGCGTCGTCTACGTCAACGACTCCTATGCGGCCGCCTTCGGTCCCCGCCCCCTCGGCGAGCCCGCGCACGAGACCCTGCCCGAACTGGCCGAGCTGGGCCTCTTCCCCCTGCTCGACCAGGTCCTGCGCAGCAGCAAGCCGCGCACCGTCAAGTCCCGCAAGGCGGCGAGCGGCCGGTCGTACACCTTCACGTGTACCCCGGCGACGCTGCCCCTCGACGGCTCCGCCGGACCCGGTGAGGGCGGCGGCGTCCTGATCTTCGCCGCCGACGTCACCGACCACGCCGAGGCGGCCGAGCGCCTGCGCGCCAGCGAGCGCGCCCAGCGCGAGACGGCCGTCACCCTCCAGAAGTCGCTCCTGCCGCAGGAGCTGGAGCAGCCCGACGACCTGCGCATCGCCGCCACGTACCAGCCGGGCGGCACCGAGGCCGCGGTCGGCGGCGACTGGTACGACGTGATCACCCTCGGCGGCGGACGCACCGCCCTGGTCATCGGCGACGTCATGGGCAGAGGAGTGCGCGCGGCGGCCGTCATGGGCCAGCTCCGCACCGCCGTGCGCGCCTACGCCCGCCTCGACCTGCCCCCGCACGAGGTCCTGCAGCTCCTCGACGGTCTCGCCTCGGAGATCGACCCCAGCCAGATCGCCACCTGTGTCTACGCGGTGCACGACCCGAACGAAGGAAGCCTCTCGTACGCCTCCGCCGGGCACCTCCCCATCCTCGTACGCGACGAGAACGGCCGGATCCACCGCGCGGAGGAGCCCACGGGACCCCCGCTCGGCACCGGCGGCTGGCAGCACACCTCGGCCTCCGTGCCGCTCGGCCCCGGCTCGACCGCCGTCCTCTACACCGACGGCCTGGTGGAGCGGCGCAGCGAGGACATCGACGAGGGAGTGGCCTCCCTGGAACGCGCCCTGGCCGGTGCCACCGGCACGCCCCAGGTGGTGTGCGACCGGCTGATCCGCGCCCTCGGAGTGACCGCCGACCACGACGACGACGTGGCCGTCCTCGTCCTCCAGCACCCCGCGCGCACCGGCTCCGACGCGGAGCTCTTCCGCAACGCCACCCTGGAGCTCCTCGGCGGGATCGAAGCGGCGCCACGCGCGCGTGCCTTCGCCACCGGAGTCCTCGCGAGCTGGCGCTTCGCCCCCGACCTGCACGACCTCGGGGTCCTCGCGGCCAGCGAACTGGTCGCCAACTCGCTCCAGCACGGCACCCCGCCGATGCGGCTCCGGCTGCGCCGGACCGACCGCCGTCTGATCATCGAGGTGACCGACGGCGACGAGCACCTGCCGCGCCGCCGCCGCGCCGAACCGGCCGACGAGGCGGGACGCGGCATCGCCATCATCGCCACGATCGCGTCGAACTGGGGCTCGCGCCGTACACCGGGCGGCGGCAAGGCCGTCTGGTGCGAGTTCGCGCTGCCGAAGTAGCCCGAGGCCAGGCGCTGCCGGGGTAGTCCGGGATCAGGCGCCGGCGGTCGCGACGGACTCGGTGGCCGCGGGGCCGCCCTGCGCCACGACCGGGCTCTTGGCGAGCGAGGGCTGGTTCTGCGCCGGGGTGAGCCGCCGCCCCAGACGCACCGCGAGCACCGTGATGCCCAGCGAGAACAGCACGAACGTCACGATGTACGGGACGTGCAGCGCGGCGCCCATCGGACCGCCCACGGCCGGACCGACCGCGAGGGCGAGCTGCTTCACCAGGGCGAACGCCGAGTTGTACTGCCCGACCATGCCGCCCGGGGCAAGATCGGCGACCAGCGGCGCGACGGTCGGCGACAGCATCGCCTCACCGAGCCCGAACAGCGCGTACGTCGAGATGAACGCGGCGGTGGCCATGGCCTGGCTGCCGTGTCCGACGCCCGCGTACCCCGCGAGGAGCCAGGCGAAGGCCCAGATCAGACCCACGGCGGCGATCACCCGGGACCGCTTGCGCCGCTCGACGAACTTCAGGACGGCGAACTGCGCGACGACGATCATCGCCGTGTTGGCGGCGAGCGCGATGCCCAGCGTCGATGCGGAGATGCCCGCGGTCTCCACGCCGTACGCCGAGAGCCCGGACTCGAACTGCCCGTAGCAGGCGAAGAAGATCACGAAGCCGAGCACACAGAGCCGCACCATGGCCTTGTGCCGCAGGAGTGCGCGCATGCCGCCCGGCGCGGACGCGTCCTTGGGCAGGGCGTCCTGGATGGACGGCGCGTGCGGCAGCCGCACGGTCAGCGCGATCGCGGCGAGCACCAGGAACATCACGGACTCGATGGCGAAGAGCAGCGTGAAGCTGCCGGGACGGCTCTCGTCGACGATCTGGCCGCCGATGAGACCGCCGATGCCGAGGCCCAGGTTCTGGAGGAAGAACTGCATCGCGAAGGACCGGGTACGCGTGGCGGGCGTCGACGACCAGACGATCATCGTCGCCAGCGCCGGCTGCATGACCGCCGTGCCCGCGCCGAGCAGGGCCGCGGCGAGGATCGCCGTCGGCTCGCTGTTCGCGAGGCCGAGCGCGACCGCGCCCACGGAGGCCACACCCGCGGCGCCGACGAGTACGGGGAGGGGGCCGCGACGGTCGATGACGCGGCCGGTGACGGGCAGGACGATCAGCGCGGCCATGGCAAACGCGGCGAGCACGATGCCCGCCGTACTGGCTCCGAGCTCCCGGACCTGCGCCACATAGACGTAGAGGAACGGAACCGTGAAACCGATGCCGAACGCGCTCAGCGCGCTGCCTGCCTGGATACGACGCATCGCTGCGCCCATCGCCCTGGTCACTTTCACCTGCCTTGAGAGTGGGTGTGAAGCCTTAGAAGTGAAGACTTCGAAGCTAAAGTTCAGAGCTAAACTGTACACACTGAAGGACTTCAACGCCAAGCGGGGCCGTGCCATACTCGGCCCATGGGTGACACCCCCGGCCCAAGTGAGCCGACACTTGAAGAGCAGATCGCCGCGTATCAGCGGGAGTTCCAGGATCTCGACCCCCAGGTCGAGGAGATCGTCTCGGCCCTCGGCCGCCTGAACCGCCGTATGAACGTCGCCTACGGCCGCCAGACCGCGACCCTCGGGATCAGCAACGCCGAGTGGGAGGTCCTCAAGGCCCTCGTCCTCTCCGGGGCCCCGTACCAAATGGGTCCGGGAGAGCTGGCCAAGCGGCTCGGCCTCACGCCCGCCGCCATGACCCACCGCATCGACCGCATGGTGGGGGAGGGCCTGGTCACCCGGGACCGCGACGAGAGCAACCGCGTGCGCGTCATCGTGGAGCTCACCGCCGAGGGCCGCGAGAAGTGGCTGGAGGCGATGCGCCTCGCCACCGTCTTCGAGGAGGACCTCCTCCAGGACCTCTCCCAGCAGGAGCGCGGCGCCCTCGGCGAAGTGCTGACCCGGCTGCTGCGCCGTGTGGAGGACGCCCAGCCGGACGCGGGCGGCCGCCTCACCGACCTGGACTGACGGCTACTTCGGCGGCTTGAGCGGCGGGGCCCTGCGGGGGTTGACAGCCACCCGCTCGATCCGTAGAGTTCTTCGGGTTGCCACGGAGCCGTAACGGTTCTGCGACAGCCACACCCCGCCGCGGGTAGCGGCAAAACAAACTCTGCACCACCTCCCAACGGAACGACTTCGGCATGCCCGAATTCAATTCCACGGCTCGATTATGAGTCGCCGGGGAAACCCGCTAGAGTTTGGGACGTCGGAACGGCCCAACAGCCGCGAAGACAACTCCCGCTGACTGGGAATCAGGCCCGAAAGGATCTGATAGAGTCGGAACCGCCGGAAAGGGAAACGCGAGAGCCGAAAGGCCGAGCGGGAACCGGAAAGGCACCGAGGAAATCGGACGCGAAAGAGTCTGATAGAGTCGGAAACGCAAGAACAGAAGAAACACCGAAGGGAAGCGCCCGGAGGAAAGCCCGAACAGGGTGAGTACAAAGGAAGCGTCCGTTCCTTGAGAACTCAACAGCGTGCCAAAAGTCAACGCCAGATATGTTGATACCCCGACTCACTCCGGTGAGTTGAGGTTCCTTTGAAAAAGTCCTGTACGGCTTGTCCGTGCAGGCAGCACAGCGAGGACGCTGTGAACCGGGAGATTATTCCTCTCCCTGGTTCCGCTCTCGTGTGTGTCGCACCGGATTACCGGTACACATTCACGGAGAGTTTGATCCTGGCTCAGGACGAACGCTGGCGGCGTGCTTAACACATGCAAGTCGAACGATGAAGCCCTTCGGGGTGGATTAGTGGCGAACGGGTGAGTAACACGTGGGCAATCTGCCCTTCACTCTGGGACAAGCCCTGGAAACGGGGTCTAATACCGGATAACACCCCCTCTCGCATGGGAGGGGGTTGAAAGCTCCGGCGGTGAAGGATGAGCCCGCGGCCTATCAGCTAGTTGGTGAGGTAGAAGCTCACCAAGGCGACGACGGGTAGCCGGCCTGAGAGGGCGACCGGCCACACTGGGACTGAGACACGGCCCAGACTCCTACGGGAGGCAGCAGTGGGGAATATTGCACAATGGGCGAAAGCCTGATGCAGCGACGCCGCGTGAGGGATGACGGCCTTCGGGTTGTAAACCTCTTTCAGCAGGGAAGAAGCGAGAGTGACGGTACCTGCAGAAGAAGCGCCGGCTAACTACGTGCCAGCAGCCGCGGTAATACGTAGGGCGCAAGCGTTGTCCGGAATTATTGGGCGTAAAGAGCTCGTAGGCGGCTTGTCGCGTCGGTTGTGAAAGCCCGGGGCTTAACCCCGGGTCTGCAGTCGATACGGGCAGGCTAGAGTTCGGTAGGGGAGATCGGAATT
>NZ_JASKYR010000268.1:0-10096 GCF_041028215.1 Streptomyces flavofungini | reverse complement strand
CGTGCGCCTGCGCACACCCCTCGCCCTGCTCGGGTCCGCCCTCCTCGTGCTCGTGGCGCCGCCGCTGCTCACCACGGGCAGCGGCGCCGACACCGGCACGCAGATCCCCGGCCTGCGCTTCATGGTCCCCAACACGCCCGGCGGCGGCTACGACATCACCGCCCGCACCGCGGCGAAGAACGCCGAGGACGCCGGACTCACCCACAACATCGAGGTGTTCAACCTGCCCGGCGCGGGCGGCACCGTCGGTCTGACCCGGCTCGTCGGCGAGCACGGCAACGGCAAGCTCGCCATGTCCATGGGGCTCGGCGTCGTCGGCGCCGCACGCTCCAACCACTCGCCGAAGTCCCTCGGCGACACCACCCCGATCGCCCGGCTCACCGAGGAGCAGGACGTCGTGGTGGTCGCCAGGAACTCCCCGTACAAGACCATCGGGCAGCTCGTCGAGGCGTGGCGGGAGAACCCCGGCAAGCTGCCCGTCGGCGGCGGCTCCTCGCCCGGCGGGCCCGACCACCTCGCCCCGATGCTGATGGCCCGCGCCGCGGGGATCGCCCCGAAGCAGGTCAACTACGTGCCCTTCGACGGGGGCGGTGAGCTTCTCGCCTCCATCCTCGGGAGCAAGGTCGCCTTCGGGGTCTCGGGGGTCGGTGAGTACCTGGACCAGATCAAGTCGGGGGAGCTCCGGCTCCTCGCCGTCACCGGGCCGAAGCGGGTCAAGGGCCTCGACGGGCCCACCCTCAAGGAGTCCGGCTACGACGTCGACTTCACCAACTGGCGCGGCATCGTCGCCCCGCCCGGACTCAGCGACGCCGAGCGCGCCAAGCTGACCACCCTCGTCAAGAAGCTGCACGCCTCGCCCGAGTGGCAGAAGTCCCTGAAGACCAACGGCTGGGACGACGCCTTCCTGACCGGCGAGAAGTTCGGCGACTTCCTGGACGCCCAGGACAGGCGCGTCGTGTCCGTGCTGAAGGAGCTGGGACTGTGACCACGAGCGACACCGGCACCGGCACCGGAGACGAGACCGGCTCCGGCATCGGCCCCGGCAGCGAGGAGACCCGGGAGCGCGGCCGCCGCTCCTGGCTGCGCGAGCACTCCGAACTCGGCGTGGGCGTCCTGCTGCTCGCCCTCGGCGCGCTCGTCCTCACCGACGCCCTCACCATGGACGTCGAGATCACCCAGCGCGGTCCCATCGGCCCAAGGACCGTGCCCCTCGCGGTCGGCGCGGGGCTGCTCGTCGTCGCCGTCCTGCTCGCCGTCGACGTGCTGCGCGGCGGCCGGGGCGAGGCCGAGGGCGGCGAGGACATCGACCTCTCCGAACCCGCCGACTGGCGGACCGTCCTGCTCCTCGCGGGCGTCTTCCTCGCCACCGCCGTCCTCATCGAACCGCTCGGCTTCCCCCTCGCGGGCGCCCTGCTCTTCTGGGGCTCCGCCTACGCCCTCGGCAGCCGCAGCCTGCACCGCGATCCGCTGATCGCCGCCATGCTCGCCGTGGTCACGTACGAGGTCTTCAACAACCTGCTCGGCGTTCCGCTGCCGGGCGGCCCCCTGATGGGAGTGCTGTGACATGGACGCCTTCAACTCCCTGATGGGCGGCTTCGGCACCGCCCTCACCCCCGTCAACCTCCTCTGGGCCGCCGTCGGCGTGCTCCTGGGCACCGCCATCGGCGTGCTGCCCGGCATCGGACCCGCGATGGCCGTCGCCCTGCTGCTCCCCGTGACCTACGGCCTCGAACCGACCGGCGCCTTCATCATGTTCGCGGGCATCTACTACGGCGCGATGTTCGGCGGCTCCACCACCTCGATCCTGCTCAACACCCCCGGCGAGAGCGCCGCCGTCGTCGCCGCCATGGAGGGCCATCCCATGGCCAGGGCCGGGCGGGGCGCCCAGGCCCTCGCGGCCGCCGCCATCGGGCACTTCGCGGGCGGCATGATCGGCACGCTGCTCCTCGTCGCCCTCGCGCCGACCGTGGCCGACCTGGCCGTCGGCATCGGCGCTCCCGACTACTTCGCCATCATGGTGCTCGCCTTCATCGCCGTCACCTCGGTCCTCGGCTCCTCCCGCATCCGGGGCCTCGCCTCCCTGCTCATCGGACTGACCATCGGCCTGGTGGGCCTGGACCAGATGACCGGCCAGCAGCGCCTGACCTTCGGTTCGCTCCAGCTCGCCGACGGCGTCGACGTGGTGATCGTCGCGGTCGGCCTCTTCGCGATCGGCGAGGCCCTCTGGGTCGCCGCGCACCTGCGCCGCACCGGCGGCGAGGCCATCCCCGTGGGCCGCCCCTGGCTCGGCAGGGCCGATGTGCGCCGCACCTGGAAGTCCTGGCTGCGCGGGCCCTTCATCGGCTTCCCCTTCGGGGCGATCCCGGCGGGCGGCGCGGAGATCCCGACGTTCCTCTCCTACGTCACCGAGAAGCGCCTGTCCAAGCACAAGGACGAGTGGGGCAAGGGCGCCATCGAGGGCGTCGCGGGCCCCGAGTCGGCGTCCTCCGCGTCGGCGGCGGGCACCCTCGTCTCCATGCTGACGCTCGGCCTGCCGACGACCGCCGTGGCCGCCGTGATGCTCGCCGCCTTTCAGCAGTACGGCATCCAGCCGGGACCGCTGCTCTTCGAACGCGAGCCCGACCTGGTCTGGGGCCTCATCGCCTCGCTCTTCGTCGGCATGGTGCTGCTGCTCGCCCTCAACCTGCCGCTGGCCCCCGTCTGGGCGAAGCTGCTGCGCATCCCGCGCCCCTACCTCTACGCGGGCATCCTGTTCTTCGCCGCGGTCGGCGCCTACGCCGTCGGCGGCGAGCCCGTCGACCTGGTCATCCTGCTGGTCATCGGCCTGATCGGCTTCGGCATGCGGCGCTACGGACTGCCCGTCCTGCCCGCGGTCATCGGCGTCATCCTCGGCCCCAACGCCGAACAGCAGCTCCGCCGCGCCCTCCAGATCAGCGACGGCAGTGTCGGCGGCCTCGTCGGCACACCGTTCTCCCGCACCGTCTATGGCCTCATCGTCCTGATCGTGGCCTGGCCGTTGGTGAAGAAGGCGCTGGCACGGGCCCGCCGCCGTGACGCAGACGTGGAGGCATGACCGGGCCCACCGGAGAACCCATCGGCATCCGCCCCGCCGCCACGTCGGCCGCGTCGGCCGCGTGGTCGGTGGAGCGGTGGCTCGACGGTCCCTGCACCGCGTGCACTACCGCAAGCGGCTCCACGGAGCCTGACGGCGTCTCATCCGTCCGGCCACCAGGTGCGCTGGACATCCTTGCGGACCTCCGGCCTTTCGCGCGGGGCGGCCTCGTTCTCCTGGCGTTCCCGCACTCGACGGCTGACGGCTTTGCTCACGGGCTTGTGCACGGTCACTCGGCGCATGGCTGCCTCCCTGCCTTACCGATGTCCATCTATGACGTTCCGTAGACCTATGTGGACAGGCTTTCTGATCGAGAATCGGGTTCCAGCATCCTGCGGAGGCCGCTGCCCTTGGCGATGGCCTCCAGTTCGTCCAGTGCGCGGAGCGCGGCCCCGGCCGCGCCGGGGTCCGTCCTCCGCAGCCCGCTCGCCTCGAACTCGTCCTCGTCGAGGCGGAGCACGCGGGCGGCGTCCGCCGAGCACCACAGGTCGAGGTCCAGGTCCTCCACCGTGACGACCGTGCCCTCCCGGACCGCGGGGCGGGTCACGTCGCAGTACCAGCCCTTCAGGGTGCCGTCGGCGGCGTACACCTCCTTGACCGCGTACCAGCGGTCCCGCCAGTAGTGCTCGGTGAAGACGTCGCCCGGCTCGAAGCGCACGAAGCCGAAGTCGCGCACGCCGGGGGCCGCCCAGGGGGCCCGCACCGTGAGCCGCGTCCCGTCGTCGCGGAGCAGCTCCGCCGGGTAGCGGATCTTGAGAGCACCCGCCTTGACCAGGGCGATCTCGACCTTCGTGGCCCTGGCGTCAGCCGAGGTCCCGGACATGGCGCACCTCCGTCGCACAGATCTCGTAACCGAACCACGCGTTGACCGCCAGCATCGGGCCGTTGCCCGCGTCGTTGCCGGTGAACGCCTCCGTGCAGCCGGCCGCGCGGGCGCGCCGCAGGGAGTCGTGCTTGGCGAGCTTGGCGAGGCCCCGGCCCCGGTGGGCCCGCGCGGTGCCCGTCATGCCGGACGCGTACCGGCCCGCGCCGTCCGTCCTGGCCAGGCTGAAGGCGGCCGGACGGCCGTCCAGCAGGGCCACCGTCGTGAGTTCCTGGCTGACCAGCGGGTGCCGCCAGGTCTCGGCGAGCCAGTGCGCGTAGTCCGTGAACTCCGCGGCGACGTCACCCGGTTCGTCGGCCACCGTCTCCGCGTCGAGGGCGAAGAGGGGGCGCGCGTCCCGCGCGTACACCGATCCGCTGACCAGCTCCACCCCGGCCGGCGGGGCGGCGGGGACCGGCAGTGCGCCGTGCGCGAGGTCGAGGCGGAGAAAGTGCGCGCGGCGGCTGGCGCGGTAGCCGTGGCGGGCGGCGAAGGCGAGGTTCCCGGGCTCGTCGAGCACCCAGGAGTAGACGGTCCGCGCCCCCGCGTGCGCCAGATGCTCCTCGGCCGTGCGCAGCAGCAGCGTCCCGGCACCGGCGCCGAGCCGCTCCGGGTGGACGCAGACGTTGGCGAAGCCCTGGCCGGGCTCCGGGCTGTCGTGGGCGATCCCGACCTGCGCCGTACCGACCACCTCGCCGTCGTGCTCGGCGATCAGCTGCCGGTAGTGCGCGTCCGGATGGGCGTGCGCCCGGTCGAAGGCGACCGACTCGGGGGTCGCGAGCATGGCGGGCACACAGGCCCGGCGTACGGCGGCGAAGCCCTCGGCGTCCTTGGCGGCCAACGCGCTGCCGGGATCGAAGGCACGGACGATCACTGTCATGGGGCCGCACGGTACGCGCGCGGCGCGGCGGCGGCCTCCCATTTTCCGATGCTGGTCACCAGGGGGCCCGCTCGCCCGTCGCGGGCGCGGGGGGAAGTGTGCCCGCGGGGCCGCGCCGTGCGGGACAATCGCTTCCGTGACTCTGATGATCGACATCGACGCGGGCGCGAGCACCGCGCCGTACGAGCAGGTGCGGGCCCAGATCGCCGGGCAGGCCAGGTCGGGGATACTGCCGGTCGGCTACAAACTGCCCACGGTGCGCGGCCTCGCCCAGGAGCTGGGGCTCGCGGCCAACACGGTCGCCAAGGCCTACCGGTTCCTGGAGACGGACGGGGTGATCGAGACCCGGGGGCGCAACGGCACGTTCGTCGCCGCCGCGGGAGACGCCGCCGCGCGGGAGGCGTCGAACGCCGCGCAGAGCTTCGCCGAGCGGGCCCGGCGGCTCGGGCTCTCCGAGAAGGAGGCGCTCGCGGCCGTGCGGGAGGCCCTGCGGGCGGCCTACGCGGTCCCGGAGTAGCCCCGGGGCGGCCACGGGGCGCGGGCCCCGGGGCCATGTGCGGTCACAGATAGAGCCCCGCGTCCGCGCCGCCCTCCCGCTGGCCGGGCACCGACGTCGGTGCCGTGCCGCGCCGGAGGGCGAACAGCTCCGCGAGGGTCGCCCCCTCGCGGCCCACCCCCTCGTCCGTGCCGAGCCACTCCACCGCCTCGGGGCGGGTCAGCGCGCCGACCTCGATGCGGGCGAGGCAGCGCCCCGGGCGGACGACGGCGGGGTGCAGGCGCTCCAGGTCCTCGTTGGTCGTGACACCGACCAGGACGTTGCGGCCCTGGCCGAGGAGTCCGTCGGTGAGGTTGAGCAGCCGGGACAGCGCCTGGCCCGCCGTGTGCTTCGCCTCGCCCCTGATCAGCTCGTCGCAGTCCTCCAGGAGCAGCAGCCGCCAGCGGCCCTTCGCCGTGCCGTCGTCCTCGCCGATCGCGATGTCCATCAGATAGCCGACGTCGCTGAAGAGCCGCTCGGGGTCGAGGACGCAGTCCACCTGGCACCAGTCGCGCCAGGAGCGGGCGAGCGTGCGCAGCGCCGACGTCTTGCCGGTGCCGGGCGGCCCGTGCAGGAGCAGCAGACGGCCCGAGATGTCCTCGGGCACCGTCTTCATCAGCTTGTCCATGGCGTCGGCGACCGGCGCGGTGTAGTTGGGCCGCACCTCCTCCCACGTACCGGCCGAGATCTGCCGGGTCGTGCGGTACGGACCGCGGCGGGGCGACACGTACCAGAACCCCATCGTCACGTTCTCCGGCTGCGGCTCGGGCTCGTCCTGCGCGCCGTCCGTCGCCTGCCCGAGCACCTTCTCCGCGAGCTCGGCGGTGGTCGCCGTCACCGTGACGTCGGCGCCCCGGTTCCAGCGGGAGACCAGCAGGGTCCAGCCCCTGCCCTCGGCGAGGGTCGCGCTGCGGTCGTCGTCACGGGCGGCCCGCAGGATCTTCGCGCCCGGGGGCAGCAGGGTCGAACCGGACTTGACGCGGTCGATGTTGGCGCTGTGCGAGAAGGGCTGCTCGCCGGTCGCGAAGCGGCCGAGGAACAGCGCGTCCACGACGTCCGACGGGGAGTCGCTGTCGTCGACGTTGAGCCGGATCGGCAGGGCGTCGTGAGGGTTGGCGGCCATGCCGACATGATCCGGCACGGACGCCTCCGTACGCACCCCGTTTCCGCCGCGTGTTCCCGCGCCCCGCCGCTTCGAGGCCGCCGCCGGACCCGTTACGGAGCTGTGGCCGGAACCGCACCCACCGTCGGATGGCGCCGATACGCTGGACGCCGATGGGACGGCATGGGTGGGTTTCGGGGGCACTGCGGTGGCGGCTCACCGCACTGCTCGGCGTGGGCCTGGTCGCCCTGGCCCTGGTGGTCACCCTGGTCAGCACGCTCCCCGGGGACGGCGGAAGCACCGCGGGCACGACCCCGGACGGCGACAAGGTGCACGGCACCCCCGCCACCCCGCCGGGCAACACCGAATCGGCCGTGGGCTGGGGCTTCACCCACACCCAGTACAGCGCCGACGAGGGCGACGCCGAGGCCGTGGGCCGGGTCCGGGCCGAGCTCGCGGGACAGCGGCGGCCCGTCCCGCAGATCCAGCACCTCATGGGCTGGGGCGCGGGCAACCCCGAACCCGTCGAAGGGCACTACGACTTCTCCGAGATGGACCGCCGCATCGACTTCGTACGGGAGAGCGGGGGCATCCCCGTCGTCACGCTCTGCTGCGCCCCGGACTGGATGAAGGGCGGCGAACCCGGCGCCGACAGCACCGACTGGAGCAGGCGGGCCCTGGAGACCGCCCCGGACCCCGATCACTACGACGACTTCGCCCGGCTCGCCGCGACCGTCGCCAAGCGCTATCCCGACGTACGCCACTTCATCGTCTGGAACGAGTTCAAGGGCTTCTGGAACACCGGACAGGGCCGCTGGGACTACGAGGGGTACACAAAGCTGTACAACCGCGTCTACGAAGAGCTCAAGAAAGTCGACAAGGACATCATGGTGGGCGGCCCCTATCTGGTGATGGACAGCGTCCACCCGCGCCAGACCATGTACGCCTCGCGGGTGAAAGGCCCCTGGGGCAGCCTGGACCAGCGTGTCCTCGACGCCTTCGACTACTGGAACGAGCACAAGAAGGGCGCGGACTTCGTCGTCGTCGACGGCGCCGGCTACACCAAGGACGACGAACTGCTCCCCGACGCGTTCCGGGCCACCGCCAAGTTCACGGCCGTGGGCGAGTGGATCCGCGCGCGCACCGGGGACCTGCCGCTGTGGTGGGCCGAGTACTACGTGGAGCCCGGCGACAGTCAGGACGACCGCGACGACTGGTCCGAGCCGCACCGCGTCGCCGTCCAGGCGTCCGGTCTGATGGCGATGGCGGCGGGCGGCGCGAGCAGCGGCTTCTACTGGAATCCGCAGAAGCGGGGCGCCGCCGCCTGCGCGGGCTGCCTGTGGACCCCGACGCAGCGCGCGGACGGCGGCACCGAACTGCCCATGCTGAAGCTCATCGGCCGGTTCAACGCGGAGTTCGGTCCCGGCACGCGGTTCGAGAAGGTCGCGGTCGCCGCCGACGACCGGCCGCATGTGCGGGTGCTGGCCGACGACAAGGCCGTTCTCGTGGTCAACACCCTGGACCGTCAGATCAGCACGAAGGTCGACGGCGAGCGCTTCGACCTGGCCGGGTACGGGGTGAAGTGGCTCAAGCGCTGAGGGCGTGCCTTACGCCATCGTCACGAACCGCTGGATGAGCGAGGCGAGCAGCACCGCGAGCAGCGGCAGCGAGAACCAGAAGCTGCTCTGGAGCCACCGCTGCTGGCGCACGCTCGGCGCCGCCGCGACCCGCACCACCTCGCGCGCCGTGAGCAGCACCGCGAGCGCCAGGAAGGCGAGCGCCCCCACGACCGACCACGGGGTCCACGTCACCTTCGGCCCGGCGGGTCCCGGATCGGGTTCGGCGGCCCTGCCGTCCGGCGGCACCCGCATGCCGTAGAGGGTCGCGTCGCCGTTGCTGAAGACCTTCGTCAGCTCCTCGCGCTCGTCCAGGCCCTTGATCAGCCGTGACTGCCAGGACGCGGCGTAGCCCGCGTCGAGCTCCAGATAGGTCGACTGGCTCTCGTTGACCATCAGATACGAGTTCGGGCCCGCGTCCTTGAGCGCCTTCACCAGGCCGGCGACCAGCACCGGATCGGCGGGCGCGAGCGTGGGCAGGTACTCCACCTTCTCCATGTCACGGGCGCCCCACGGCATGGCGGGGGTGACGTTGTCGACCGTGTCGTTGCTCATCCAGAGCAGCCGTACCGTCGGATCGTCGTGCGCGTACACCCAGTCCATGGCCGCGACCTCGCCGGGACGTACGCGCTCGAAGGACTCGTTGCCCCAGCGGGCCACCAGGAAGCCGCCCATCAGGACGAGCCCGGCCAGCAGCGCGGCCAGCGGCGCGAGGCTCACCCGGTCGCGGTCCCGCTCCTCGGCCGTGAGACCGGCCCGGGGGAAGAGCGCGAGACCGGCGAGCAGGGCCGCCCCCGGCAGCGCGAACATGAAGACGCGCAGCGCCATCTCGCCGCCGTAGGACTGCATGCCGAAGCCGAGGAACGGCACGAAGGTGAGGACGAGGAGCGAGCGCTCGGTGTACTTGTGGAAGCGCCGCCGCCACCAGCCCCAGCAGGCGAACGCCAGCACGGCTCCGGCCATCGCCACCCGTACGTACAGCACGAGCTGGTGCGTCGAACTGCCGCCCTCGATGCGTCCCGACACCGACGAGGACACATTGCCGCCGACGCCCCCGACACCGCCGAACAGGTCGTCGAAGTGCCCCGACCAGTACGGTTCGGCGAGGAAGCCGAGCCATACGACGACGAACACACCGAACAGCACGGGCAGGCCGCGCAGCTCCGAGCGGCCGACGAGGACCAGCACGGTGAGGACGCCGAGCATCACGAACGGCGTGAGCTGGTGCGCGGCGACCGACGCGGCGAAGAGGCCGACGAGGATCAGGAGCAGCACGGCGCGCTCCGCGCGGCCCGTCGGCTCGACCTCCAGCTCGCCGGGACGACGCTTCGTCCACAGCACGCGCGGGGCGCGGAACCAGACCAGGAGGATGGCGACGAAGGCGAGGTAGAGCAGGTACGTGAAGCCCTGGGGGGAGAAGTAGTCCTGGCCGACCCAGCCGCTCAGCACGAAGATCCACAGCCCGGCCCACTTGGCGCGCCAGGCCGCCCGCATCGAGCGCACCAGCAGGAACAGCGGCGCCAGATAGAGCAGTTGGATGACGGTCGGCCACCAGCGGATGACCTCGGTCAGATCGGAGACGCCGCACGCCCGCGCCACGAAGGCGGCCGCCGCGAAGAAGCCGGGCCAGCTCCAGCGCGCGTCGAGATCGGGCGCGGCGGTGCCGTGCCGGTCGATGTACTCCAGGAAGCCCAGGTGCTGCCAGGCGGTGGCGAACCGCGGCTCGGTCTCGATGACGGCGGGCAGCGCGTGCAGGGACACCACCGTGGCGAGCAGCGTCAGCAGGAGCAGGCTCTTGACCGGCCGGTCCATCCAGAGCAGCACCGCGAAGACGACGATCAGCAGGGCGGCGCCGAGCAGCGTCGCCTTCGGCAGTACGGAGATCAGGCCGAGCCCGCCCATGTCCGCGAGGTCCGCGTCGCCCATGCCGAGCGCGGGCACCCAGTACAGGGCGAGCGCGAGTACCAGGAGCAGCGCCATGACCAGGAC
>NZ_JASKYR010000267.1:0-10891 GCF_041028215.1 Streptomyces flavofungini | reverse complement strand
CCCGCGGCCACACCCGCTGCACCTCGCGCAGGAAGATGGCGGCGCCCGTCGGGCCGAGTCCCGGGACCTGCTGGAGGCTGCGGCTCAGTGCCTCCGGGTCGCCGTCCGCCTCGTCGCGCATCCGGCGCAGATCGCCCCCGTACTCGCGCTGGACGAGCTCCGCGCCCTCGCCGAGCCGGGTGGCGGTGCTCTCGTCGTAGCGCCGGTAGCCGCCCCGGCCCAGCGCGTCGACCCGCTGCTGCCAGGTGGCGTCGGCCATCCGCCTGGGGTCGCGCATCCCCGCGCCGAAGAGCTCCTTCGCCGCGCCCACCGCCGCGGCGCCGCGGATCGGCGCACTGAGCAGGACGGAGAGGACCAGGAGCTCGTACAGCGGCTGCGGTGTGTCCCGCAGCTTGATGCCCGCTTCCTCGGCGTAGGTGCGTCCCTCCTCGTCGAGAAGGGCCTTGACCAGCTCCCTCTCCTTGCCTCGTCGCTCGGCCATGGTGCTCCTTCCGGTCTGATGCGTTCCGCTTACCCAGCATGGCCGACGTGTGTCTCTCCGGCCTGCGGGTACTCAGCGGCACGGACGCCGACGAGCCAAGCCGAGCCAAGTCGAGCCGATCCAAGCCGAGCCGAACAAGGCCGAACAAGAGTCGAGCACAGTCGAGCAAAGGAGCATTCGTGGCCGCACGCCTGAAGAACGTCTTCGTCCTGGGTCTGGACGAGGCCAACCTGCCGGCGCTGAGCGACATACCCCACGCGAAGGACTGCCGGTTCCACCCGCTGCTCACCATCGAGGAGCTCCAGGGCGGCGAGGTCTCCGTACCGGATCTGCTGGCGAAGGCCGAGAAGATCCTCGACGCGTTCGACGGCACCATCGACGCCATCGTCGGCTACTGGGACTTCCCCGTCAGCACCCTGGTGGCGATCCTCGGCGACCGGTACGGCACCCGCAGCACCAGCCTGGAGTCGGTGGTCAAGTGCGAGCACAAGTACTGGAGCCGTCTGGAGCAGCGGAAGGTGATCGACGAGCATCCCCGTTTCGGCCGGGTCGACCTCACCGCCGAGAACCCGGAGCCCCCGGAGGGCGTGCGCTTCCCCATGTGGCTCAAGCCCGCCCTCTCGTACTCCTCCAAGCTGGCCTACAGCGTCCGTGACCAGGCGGAGTTCCGGGACGCCGTGGACCGGATCAGGGAAGGGATCGGCCTGGTCGGGCGGCCCTTCGAATACATACTCGACCAGATCGAGGTGCCCGAGGAGATGGCGGGCGTCGGCGCGCAGGTCTGTCTCGCCGAGGAGGCGCTCTCCGGCATTCAGGTGGCTGTCGAGGGCTATGTGCACCGGGGCGAGGTCACCGTCTACGGCGTCCTCGACTCCATCGACTACCCGGACTCCTCCTGCTTCCTCCGCCACCAGTACCCCTCCACCCTGCCGGAGCCGGTGATACGCCGCCTGCACGACGTCTCCGAGCGGGTGATCCGGCAGATCGGGATGGACTCGGCGACCTTCAGCATCGAGTACTTCTACGACCCGGGCAGCGACGAGCTGAACCTCCTGGAGATCAACCCCCGCCACTCACAGGCGCACGCCACGCTCTTCGCCCTCGTGGACGGCCGCCCCAACCACCACTGCATGGTCTCTCTCGCCTTCGACGAGGACCCCGCGTTCCCCCGCGGCAAGGGCCCGTGCGCGACCGCGGCCAAGTGGTACTACCGCTGGTTCGCCGACGGCGTGGTGCACAACGTGCCCAGCCGCGAGGAGATCGACCGCATCGAGCGCGAGATCGGCGACGTGCGCATCGACGTCCTGGTCGAGGAGGGCCAGCGGCTCTCCGACGGCGGCCACCAGGACAGCTACAGCTTCGAACTCGCCCACATCGCCACCGGGGGCGACAGTGAGGAGGAGCTGCGGAGCAAGTACGACCGCTGCGTGGCGGCCCTCGGACTCACCTTCGACGCCACGGAGCCGGGCGGCCGCGACCTCACCAACGACTAGCGCCGACCCGCTTCCACCCGGACGACCGACCGAGAGGATGGCACGAGCACATGCGTTACGTGGGCAATCTCCCGTACGCGACCAAAGAGGAAGAACACGTCGTCGTCCCGATGTCCGACGGCACCCGTCTGTCGGCGCGCGTCTGGCGCCCGACGTCCTCGGACGACACGCCCGTACCGGCCGTACTGGAGTACATCCCGTACCGCAAGCGCGATCTGAGTTCCGTGCGCGACTCGATCCACCAGCCCTATGTCGCCGGACACGGCTACGCGTGCGTGCGGGTCGATGTGCGCGGCACGGGTGAGTCCGAGGGCGTCCTGCGGGACGAGTACCTGGAGCAGGAGCAGGCCGACGCCGAGGAAGTGCTCGCCTGGCTGGCCGAGCAGCCCTGGTGCGACGGGTCCACCGGCATGATGGGCATCTCCTGGGGCGCCTTCGCCGCACTCCAGGTCGCCGCACGGCGTCCGCCGAGCCTGAAGGCGATCGTCATCTCCTCGTTCACGGACGACCGGTACGCCGACGACATGCACTACATGGGCGGCGCCATGCTGTCCGACAACCTCGCGGAGGCGGGCACCATGTTCGCCTACGGCACCTGTCCGCCCGACCCGGCCGTGGTAGGCGACCGCTGGCGCGCGATGTGGCACGAGCGCATGGAGGGCACCCGCCCGTGGGTCATCGAGTGGCTGCGCCACCAGCGCCGCGACGCGTACTGGAAGCACGCCTCCGTCTGCGAGAACTACCAGGACGTCACCACCCCCGTCCTCGCCTCCAGCGGCTGGGCCGACGGCTACTCCAACGCCGTGGCACGCCTCCTGAGCAATCTCGACGTGCCGCGCAAGGGACTCGTCGGGCCCTGGTCGCACAAGTACCCCCACCTGGGTGAGCCGGGCCCCGCCATCGGCTACCTCCAGGAAGTGGTCCGCTGGTGGGACCACTGGCTCAAGGGCGAGGAGAACGGCGTCATGGAGGGCCCCATGCTGCGGGCCTGGATGCAGGACAGCGTGCCGCCCTCGACCTCCTACGAGGAGCGCCCCGGCCGCTGGGTCGGCGAGCCCGAGCTGCCGTCGCCGCACATCGAGGAGGTCTCCCACCCGCTGTTCCGGCACCGCATCGCCCGGCACGACGAGGTGCCGGGCCCCGAGTCGGCGGGCGAGGCGCTGACCGTGCGGTCGCCGCTGTCGGTGGGCCAGTTCGCGGGCAAGTGGGCCTCCTACAACGCGCCGCCCGACCTCCCCTACGACCAGCGGGAGGAGGACGGCGGCTCGCTGGTCTTCGACTCGCCCGAGCTGACCGAGGCGGTGGAGATCCTCGGCTCGCCCTCCGTCGACCTCGACCTGTGCGTCAGCGAGCCGGTGGCCACCGTCGCCGCCCGAATCTCCGACGTCGCCCCCGACGGCAGCGCCACGCGTGTGACGTACGGGGTGCTCAACCTGACCCGCAGGGACGGCACGGGTGAGCCGGAACCGCTGGAGCCCGGCAAGCGCTACCGCGCGACCCTCCAGCTCAACGGCGTGGCCCAGTCCTTCCCGCCCGGCCACCGCATCCGGCTCTCGCTCTCCACGTCGTACTGGCCGCTGGCCTGGCCGCCGCCGCGCCCCGTCCTGCTCAGCGTGTACGAGGGCACCAGCGCGCTGCGGCTGCCGGTGCGCCCGGTGGCGGAGCCGGACAACGCGCCGCAGCAGCCCTTCGGGGAGCCCGAGGGCACCGAGCCGCTGCGCACCACCCAGTTGACACCCCCCGACCAGCGCTGGGAGGTCCGGCGTGACCTGGTCGACTACGCCTCGGCCCTGGAGATCGTCAAGGACCGGGGCACCGTGCGGTTCGAGGAGATCGGCCTCGACGTCGGCTGCCGGGCCTTCGAGCGGTACACCTCCACCGGCGATGACTTCACGTCGGTGGCCGGTGAGTCGGCCTGGACGATGACCTTCCGGCGCGACGACTGGGACGTACGGGTGGAGACCCGCACGGTCCTGCGCTGCGACGAGGAGGACTTCCACGTGGACGCCACGCTCGACGGCTACGAGGGCGGGCGGCGCGTCTTCTCGCGTACGTGGAACGAGACGGTGCCCCGCGACTGGCTCTGAGGGCTCGGCGGGCGACCGGCTCCGAGGGCTCAGCGGCGGAAGTGCAGCCGCAGGACGACCCCGTCCGTGCCGAAGTCCTCGGTGACCAGGTCGCTCAGTTGCTGGACGACCCAGAGGCCGTGGCCCTTCGCGGCCCTCGGGTCGGGTGGGAGCCTGCCGAGGAAGCCCGTGGTGTGCAGGGAGGGCAGGGACCGGCCGCCGCCTCCGTCGGCGACCTCGCACACCACCCAGTCCGCGTCGCTGGAGAGCCGCAGCACCCCGCCGCCGCCCCCGAAGCGGACGGCGTTGGCCACCGCCTCGTGGACGGCCGCGACCATGTCGCGGGCGCGGTCCTCGGCGATGCCGCAGCGTCTCGCGTACTCGGCGACGGCCAGGCGGGCGGCGACCGACTCGCCGCGGATGAAGGCGATCGTGCGGGGCGTGCCGGAGGCGGCGAGCGGTCCTTCGGCGGCCTCGGAGCACTCGGCGTAGAACTCCGCCGGTTCGGTGTACCGGCCGCTGGGGCCGGGGGCGTCGGCCCCCGAGGTCACCTCCGGGTGGGTGCACCGCACGGTGTCGAGGATCTCGGCGGGCAGCGTGCGGGCGTCGTAGGGGCAGACGATCCAGTGGCCCGAGTCGGCGAACGCGGCGTTGACCAGCGATTCGTAGCGGATCCACTCGCGGGTCTCGACGGTGGTGCGGCCCGTCCACACCGGTTCGCCGATGACGCGGACCCGGCGGGTGCCGCCCTCGTCCCGCTCGGTGCAGTAGTCGTGGTACTGGCCCAGGGTGCGGGAGGGGTAGTGGTACCAGTCCTGGGCGTCGATGAACTCGACGTTCCGGGCGGCGCCGCCGAGGGCGTCCCTGAGGAGCGTGATGTTGCGTCCGGCGACGACGGCGAGCACCACGTCGTCCGCGGCCAGGCCGTCCCTGACGAAGCCGGCCGTCCCGGCGAGGAACGCGTCGTCCGAGGCATAGGACAGCGCCTGGTGGACGAAGCCGGGGCGCGTCATGCTCCCCCACGCTCCCTTCCCATGACGAGGCCGGGCACACGGTCCCAGCCGGTGACGTGCAGGACCCTGCGCACCTGCGGGGCGGCACCGTCGAGGACCATGCCACCGCCCAGCGCGTGGAGGCCGAGGGCGGTGAAGACGAGCAGCCGCAGTGCGCAGACGTCGATGAAGGTCAGCTCGCCGAGGTCGAGGCGGGTGCGGTGCCTTCTCTCCGGACGCCGCGCGGCGCGCTCGGTCTCGGCGCGCAGGGCGCGGGCCACCGCGATGAGGTTGCTGTCGTCCACCTCGCCGCTGAAGGCGAGTCCCGGCGGGGTGAACGTCCGGGTGATGCGCAGCAGTTCGTCCTGCCAGACATCGTCGGCGACCGCCCCGCCGGTGTGCAGGGAGTCCAGTTCGGTCAGTTCGCGCGGGCCGAAGGCGCGGCGGTCGTACTGGCACAGGCCGAGCACCGGCAGTACCTGGAGGACGGGGTCGAGGAGCTTCTCGGCGTCACGGAGGCCCCCGGCCGCCCGCGCTTGCGGTCGCGGTGAGGCGTCGAGGACCACGCGCAGGCCGAGGAGCCCGTCGGAGACCGCGCTCTCCGCCTCACGGCACACCAGCTCGCCGAGGCCGCCCGGGCCGCTGTCCGTGCCGGGCAGTGCGCTCACCCTCAGCCTGTGGTCGGCGAGCGCACCGGCGATCTCGTGGCCCTGGCACCGCAGCCGTCCCGCCAGGTCCGGCGGCTCCTGGTGCGGGGTGAGGAGGAGTCCGCGGTGGCCGCAGGCGAGGCCGTCGAGGAGGAAGGCGGTGAGCACCGCCTCGCGTTCCTCGTCCGTTTCGTAGCCGTGGAAGAGATGGTCCCCGGGCCGCATCTGCCCCACCGCGCGCAGGGCAGGAGCGGTGTCCATCCCCATGCACCTCCTCCGTGGCCCCGGCGCCACCTCGCTACCCGGTGTGGCGACTCGGTTACACGGTACGCATTCCGGCCCGCCCGCGGGACGCGCTTCGGTGATCCGCCCCGGTGCCGACGTCGTGGTGGATGGGGGTCCGGATGCCGGTCAGCGGAAGTCCGGAGCCGCCCTGGCGGGCCGCGACGATCTCCGCGGCGATGGACAGCGCGGTCTCCTCGGGCGTACGGGCGCCCAGATCGAGGCCGATGGGCGAGTGCAGGCGCGCCAGCTCCGCCTCGCTCGTGCCGATTTCGCGGAGCCTGCGGTTGCGGTCCTCGTGGGTGCGCCGGGAGCCCATGGCCCCGACGAACGCCACGGGCAGCCGCAGCGCCGCCGCCAGCAGCGGCACGTCGAACTTGGCGTCGTGGGTGAGCACGCACAGGACCGTGCGCTCGTCGGTCGTGGTGCCTTCGAGGTAGCGGTGGGGCCAGTCGACGACGATGTCGTCCGCCTCGGGGAAGCGGACCCGGGTGGCGAAGACGGGGCGCGCGTCGCAGACCGTGACGTGGTAGCCGAGGAACTTCCCCGCGCGGACCAGGGCCGCCGCGAAGTCGACGGCACCGAAGACGATCATTCTGGGCGGCGGCACGCTCGACTCGGCGAGGACCGTCACGGCGCTTCCGCAGCGCGATCCGCTCTCGGAGACGACGAACTGCCCGGTGCGGCCCGCCGCGAGCAGCGCCCGGCTCTCGGCGACCGCCGTGCGGTCCAGGTCCTCGTGCCCGCCGAGGCTCCCCTCGTGGGTGTCGGGCCGTACCAGGAGGGGCTTGCCGAGCAGGTCGGGCGGGCCCTCGATGACGCGGGCCAGCGCGGTGGTCGCGCCGTGGGCCGCGCCCGAGAGGGCGGCGGCGTACACCGCCCTCTCGGGCGCGTCGGCACGGACCGGCGTGACCAGGACGTCGATGACACCGCCGCAGGTCAGGCCGACCGCGAAGGCGTCCTCGTCGCTGTAGCCGAACCGTTCGACCACGGCGCCGCCGTCCCGCAGGGCGGTGACGCACAGGTCGTACACCGCCCCTTCCACGCAGCCGCCGGAGACCGAGCCGATGGCCGTGCCCTCGCCGTCGACGGCCATGGCGGCGCCGAGGCCGCGCGGTGCGCTGCCGCCGACGCTCACGACGGTGGCGACCGCGAAGTCCCGGCCCTCCTCGGCCCAGCGGTTCAGGTCGGCGGCGATGTCAAGCACGCGGGCTGCCCGCCTGGATCACCCGGTCGGGCCGGATGGGCAGGTGCCGCTGGCGGACGCCGGTCGCGTGCCAGACGGCGTTGGCGATGGCCGCCGCGGCGCCGACGATGCCGATCTCGCCGATGCCCTTGATGTCGATGGGGTCGTCGGGGTCGGGGTCGTCGACCCAGTCGGCCTCGATGGGCGGCACGTCGGCGTGGGCGGCGAAGTGGTAGCCCGCGAGGTCCGCGCCGACGTGGGCGCCGGTGAGCTGGTCCCTGACCGCCTCCTCGTGCAGGGCCATGGACAGGCCCCACGTCATGCCGCCGATGAGCTGGCTGCGCGCGGTCAGCGGGTTGACGATCCGGCCCGCCGCGAAGATGCCGAGCATCCGCCTGACCCGTACCTCGCCGGTGGCGACGTCCACGGCGACCTCGGCGAACTGGGCGCCGTAGGAGTGCCGTTCCTTCTGCGCGAGCGCGCCGATCGCCGCGCCGGTGTCCGACTTGACGGTGATCCCCCGCGCCGGGATGTCGCCGCCGAGCGCGAGCTGTTCGCGCAGCTCGGTCGCCGCGTCCCGCACGGCCCAGGACCAGGAGCGGGTGCCCATCGAGCCGCCCGCGATGGTCGCGGGCCCGAAGTCGCTGTCGGCGATGCGCACCCGGACCCGGGCGGGCTCCACCTCCAGGGCGTCCGCGGCGACCAGGGTCAGCGCCGTACGGGCGCCGGTGCCGATGTCGGCGGCGGTGATCCGCACGGTGAAGGTGCCGTCGGGCTCCGCGGTGGCGGTGGCCGTGGACGGGGCGACGATCACCGGGAAGGTGGCCGACGCCGTGCCGGTGCCGAGCAGCCAGCGCCCGTCGCGGCGCACTCCGGGCCGCGCGTCGCGCGCGTCCCAGCCGAACCTGCGGGCGCCCTCCTCGAAGCAGGCCTTGAGGTTGCGGCTGCCGAAGGGCAGGCCGGAGACGGGGCCGACCTCCGGTTCGTTGCGCAGGCGCAGCGCGATGGGGTCGACGCCGCACTTCTCCGCCAGCTCGTCGAGCGCGGACTCCAGCGCGAACGAGCCCGGTGCCTCGCCGGGCGCCCGCATGTAGGTGGGCGTCGGCACGTCGAGGCGTACGACGTTGTTGACGCTGCGGTGGGCGTCGGCGGCGTACATCGGGCGTCCGAACGAGGCGGCGGACTCGACGAACTCGTAGAAGCTCGACGTCAGGTTGTGGCCCTGGTGGTCGACGGCCCGCAAGCGTCCGTCCGGGTCGGCGCCGAGCCGCACGCGCTGGGCGGTGGGGCTGCGGTAGCCGGTGAGGGAGAACACCTGACGGCGGGTCATGACGACGCGGACCGGGCGGTCCAGGACGGTCGCCGCCATCACGGCGCTGACCTGGTGGGCCCGCAGGCCCTTGGAGCCGAAGCCGCCGCCGACGTGCTCGGAGCGCACCCGCACGGCGGCCGGGTCGAGGGAGAAGAGCTTCGACAGCTCGACCGCGATCCAGGTGCTGCCCTGGTTGGAGTCGACGAGCTCCAGACGGCCGCCGTCCCAGCGGGCCGTCGCCGCGTGCGGCTCCATGGCGCTGTGGTGTTCCTCCGGCGTGCTGTACTCCGCGTCCACCACGTGCGCGGACTCGGCGAGCCGGGCCTGTACGTCGCCCCTCTCGGCGCGCATGCCGTCGCCCTCGGGCGTGTAGGCGCCCGGGTGCCCGGCGTGGAAGCCGGTGTCGTGCGGCTCCTCCTCGTAGTGCACGACGAGCGCGTCGGCGGCCTCGCGGGCCTGCTCCGGGGTCTCGGCGACGACCAGCGCGACGGGCCAGCCCGCACAGGGCACCCGGTCGCTCTGGAAGACCGCGGCGGTCGGATCGGGGGTGCCGAGCAGACCCTGGTACGTGGTGTTCACGCGCGGGGCGTTGCCATGGTGCAGGACGTCGAGGACGCCCGGCATCCGCCGGACGGGATCGGCCTCCACCGAGCGGACGCGGCCGCGGGTGATGGTGGAGAGCACGAGCCAGCCGTGCGCGAGGTTGGTGAAGGGGATCTCCGCGGCGTAGCGGGCCGCGCCGGTGACCTTGTCGAAGCCCTCGACGCGGGTGTGCGCGGAGCCGACGGCGCCGGTGACCGCGGTGGGTCCGGTGGTCGTGGTCATCGGGCGGCCTCCTCGGTGAGTTCGGTGAGCATGGCCACGGTGAGGTTGCGCAGGAGCGTGACCTTGTAGCCGTTGCGGGCCAGCGGGCTGGCCGCGGCCAGTTCGGCGTCGGCCGCGGCGGCGAACGCCTGGGCGTCGGCGGGGCCGCCGGTCAGCGCGCGTTCGGCGGCGTGCGCGCGCCAGGGCCGGGAGGCGACCGCTCCGTAGGCGACGCGTGCCTCGCGCACGACACCGTCCCGCACGTCGAGGGCCGCGGCGATCGAGCCGATGGCGAACGCGTAGCTCGCGCGCTCGCGCACCTTGCGGTAGCGGGAGGCGGCGGCGACCGGGGCGGGCGGCAGGGTGAGGCCGGTGATCAGCGCGCCGGAGGGCAGCGCGGTCTCCACGTGCGGGGTGTGGCCCACCGGCAGGTAGAAGTCGGCGAGCGGCAGTTCGCCGGGGCCTTCGGCGGTTTCGTAGTGGACAGCCGCGTCGAAGGCGGCCAGGGCCACGCCCATGTCGGAGGGGTGCACGGCCACGCAGTGCTCGGTGGCGCCGAGGATCGCGTGATTGTGGTGCTCGCCCTCGACGGCGGGGCAGCCGCTGCCGGGCTCCCGCTTGTTGCACGGCTTGCTGATGTCGGTGAAGTAGCCGCAGCGGGTGCGCTGGAGGAGGTTGCCTCCGACGGTGGCCATGTTGCGGAGCTGTCCGGAGGCGCCCGCGAGGACGGCCTCGGCGAGCGCGGGGTAGCGGCGCCGGACCTCGGGGTGGGCGGCGAGGTCGCTGTTGGTGACGGTGGCGCCGACGCGCAGGCCGCCGTCGCCGGTGACCTCTATGTCGTCCAGGGGCAGTTCGCGTACGTCGACCAGGCGCGCGGGCCGCTCGACGCCGGTCTTCATCAGGTCGACGAGGTTGGTGCCGCCGCCGAGATAGCGGGCGTCGGGGTCGGCGCCGAGCAGGGCGACGGCCCCGGAGACGTCGTGGACCCGCTGGTATCCGAAGTCCTTCATGCCGTCTCCTCCTTGGCGCCCGCGGCACGCGTGACCGCCTGCACGATCGAGACGTACGCCCCGCAGCGGCACAGGTTGCCGCTCATCCGCTCGCGGATCTCGTCGGCGGTCAGTTCGGGCACACCCGCCTCGGGCCGTACGTCGGTGGTGGCCGCGCTCGGCCAGCCGTCGGCGTGTTCCTGGAGCACGCCGAGGGCCGAGCAGATCTGGCCCGGTGTGCAGTAGCCGCACTGGAAGCCGTCGAGTTCGAGGAAGGCCTGCTGCACCGGGTGCAGCCGGTCCCCGTCGGCGACGCCCTCGATGGTGGTGATCTCGCGCCCTTCGGCGGCGACGGCGAGCTGGAGGCACGAGACGGCGCGGCGGCCGTCGATCAGAACCGTGCAGGCACCGCACTGGCCCTGGTCACAGCCCTTCTTGGTGCCGGTCAGGTCGAGCCGCTCGCGGAGCGCGTCGAGCAGGGTGGTGCGGTGGTCGACGGACAGTGTGTGCTTCTCACCGTTGACGTTGAGGGTGAGGGCACTGGACGTCGATGGAGCCATGAGCAGCCTTCTTTCGCGGATCGCGGAGAACGAGGCGGTCCCGGCGGTGGTGCGGGAGGAGGGGGGCGCTGTACAGAGG
>NZ_JASKYR010000266.1:0-10343 GCF_041028215.1 Streptomyces flavofungini | reverse complement strand
GGGCGAGACCCCCGCGAGGTTCCCGTGCTCCAGCCACTCCGCCCKSCWYGSYSSRSSRRSKSSSCRRSCKKCCTCCGCGCKCCCCGGCCCGCGAGCGGACGCTCGGCATGCCGGGGCGCGCGGAGGACGGCTGGCGCGTCCCCGCGCCGAGCCGGGCGGAGTGGCTGGAGCACGGGAACCTCGCGGGGGTCTCGCCCGAGGCCCTCGCGCGGCTGGCGCGTCTGTCCTCGCCGATGCCGATCGGTCCGTGCACGCAGCAGCTGCGGATCTCGGAGAAGGTCGCCGCGCTGCCGACGACGGGCGTCTTCTGCACCACCGGGGGCACCACGGACATCGCGGCGCTCGAAGCGCTGGTGGCGTCGGGTCTGCCGATGGTCCAGCACCTGACCGACCCCCGGGCGACCTTCTTCGAACTGGCCACCGGGCACTGGCCGATGCTCTCCACGCCCGAGGAGCTCTCCGGCGTGCTGCTGAGCGCGGCGGCGGGTGGGGGCCGCCGGCTCGGCACCGTCTGACGCGGGTCAGCTCCGCTTGTCGTAGGTGACGAAGATCGTTCCGCTGTCCAGGAGAACGGCGTCCGTACGCGTGTAGAGCACCGGGTCGAACGGCGTCTCCCGCGCGAACAGGGGTGTGCCCGAACCCAGGGTCAGCGGGCCGATCTTGACGACGAGACGGTCGATCTCGCCCCGCAGCACCCCGGCGAGCTCGCCGCCGCCGCAGAGCCAGATGTCCTTGCCGTCCTCGCGCTTCAGCTCCCGCACCCTCTCGACCGGGTCGGAGGCGACGAGTTCGACGCCCGGGTCGGGGCTCTCGGTGAGGGTGCGGCTGAACACGAGGTGCCGCAGGTGCGGATAGCAGTTGGGCAGACCGGCGGCCAGGCCGATCTCGTACGTCCTGCGCCCTTCGAGGACCGTGTCGAAGTGCGTGCCCCCGGCGGTGATGCCGAGGGCCTCCCTGGCCGGGGCGGGCAGGGTCTCCGGATAGGTCTCCGCGAGGTGCTGGACATAGTCCTGCGCGACCGGCCAGAACCCGTCGGGCCCGGTGGGGTCGGCGCCGTCGGGCCCGGCGATGAATCCGTCGAGGCTGACGGCGATGAAGTAGACGAGCTTTCGCATACGGGCTCCTTGGGGCGTCGAACCGGGGCGAGGACGAACACGTCAGCCGTTGTACTGTGCTTGAAGTGGTCTGAACGTAGTACTTCACCCGGAGTGGTGTCAACGGTGTCGCGCGCTACGCGACGGAGCCGGGCCCCCCGTCCAGCACGGCCCGCACCCGCGCGCAGAACTCCCGCACCGCTTCGGCGTCGGGCCGCTCCCCCGCCCCGGACATCGCCATCTGGAGCGCGGGCCCGCAGGCGCCGCCGTGCCGGTCGATGTCGGCCGTGCGGGCGGGCTGTACGACGTAGTGGATGTGCCCCGGGGTGCGCCCGGCGTGGGACCAGAGGCAGACGTAGACCTGCTCGCAGTCCTCGGCTCAGGCGCGCACGGCGGCGGCGACGCGGGTCAGCAGCGGCCCCGACTCGGCCGCTTCGGCGGGCCCCAGCTCATGGACACCGGTGACATGCCGCAACGGCTTGACCAGCAGGGTCCCGACGCCGAGGGGCCCCACGCAGTGCTCGACGGTCCAGTGCGGGGTCCGCAGAAGCGTCCCCCCGGGCAGCGGAACGCTTCCGTCGGCCAGCCCGCAGGCCATACAGCCGCCGCCCCCGCCCGCCGCGGGGGCGGGGGCGCCATCGGCACTCACTTGTCGGCCCGGTGCAGCCTGATCTCCCGGTTCACGAAGAGGTGTACGTACCCGCACTTCCAGCAGATCAGCCCGGTCGCCGCCTCGTCGGCCCAGGCCATCTTCATGAATTCCATGCCGAAGCTGTTCAGCTTCACTTCCCGCTCACGGAACACGTCCGAGCCACAGACCTGACAACTGATCCGCATCTCTCCGATAACGGCCCGCACCGGCTTGGCACCCATGATGAACTTCCCCCTGGTCGTCGGTGGTCACCCCGAGATTAACCGGGGACCCCGTCTCAGCCCCGGGACACCGGTTCCCGGTCCCGCTCCGGAGTGGTCCCGGCCGGGCTCTGCGGTGCGGTCTCGTCGCGGCCCTTGCGTGGCAGCAGGACCGCCACCAGGACCGTTCCCACGCCGAGGATCGCGGCGCCGATCAGGCTGGTGTGGGAGACCGCGTCGGAGAAGGCGGAGCCGACCGCGTCGGCCATCTTGTGGGCGCCCTGGGTCAGTTGCTCGGCCTGGCCCTTGAGCTGGGCCGCCTGCTGCTGCGAACCGGCCTGGGCCGCCTTCTCGGCCGTCGCGCGGGCCTGGTCGCCGATGCCCTGGGCCACCGCGTAGCCCGCGCCGACGGAGTCCTGGGCGGTGGACAGCGTGCCGTCGGGCAGCTTGGCGCCGGAGGACTTCGCCGCGTCCGCGAGGTTGGCGGAGTACGAACTGGCGAGGACCGAGCCGAGGATGGCGATGCCGAGGGAGCCGCCCAGTTCGAGGGAGGTGTCGTTGACCGCGCCGCCGACACCCAGTTCGGACTCGGGGAAGGCGCCCATGATGGCGTCGGTGCAGGGCGAGAGCGCCAGGCCGATGGCGAGGCCGAGGACGATCAGCGGGGCCACGAAGTCCCCGTAGGCGGAACCCGCGTCCACCCGCGTCAGGAGCGCGAGCGCCACCGTGCCCGCGACCATGCCCGCCGTCACGGTGATCCGCATGCCGACGCGCGGCGTGAGGTAGCCGGTGAGCGCCGAGCCGACGAAGACCGCGCCCGCGAGAGGCAGCATACGGACGCCGGTCTCCAGCGGGTTGTAGCCGAGCACGAACTGGAGGTGCTGCGTGAGGTAGTAGAACGCGCCGAAGACCGCGAGGAAGAACAGTGCCACCGCCAGGTTCGAGCCCGCGAAGCGCCGGTCGAGGAAGCGGCGGATGTTCAGGATCGGGTGCGGGTGCCGCAGTTCCCAGGCGACGAAGGCGAGCAGGCCGACGCCCGCGACGACCGCCGCCGACACGGCCTTGGCGTCCCAGCCGAAGTGCGGGCCCTGGATGATCATGTAGATCAGGGAGCCGGTCCAGACGACCGAGAGCAGTCCGCCGACGTAGTCGATCCGGTCGTGGTGCCCGGCCCTGGACGGCGGGATGAGCACGAAGGCGCCGAGGATGGCGAGCACAGCCACCGGCACGTTGATCAGGAAGGTCGACGCCCAGCCGTGGTTCTCCAGGAGCGCGCCCGCGACCAGCGGACCGGCCGCGATGGCGAGCCCGGCGGTGGCGGTCCAGAGCACGATGGCCTTGGCCCGCTCGGCGCGGGGGAACGTCGCCGCGAGCAGCGACAGCGTGGCGGGCATGATCATGGCCGCGCCGAAACCCATCACGGCGCGGGCCGCGATGACCCCCGTGGAGCTGTCGACCAGGGAGCCCGCGACCGATCCGGCGCCGAAGACGACGAGGCCGAGCACGAGCGCGCCCCGGCGGCTGTACTTGTCGCCGATCGCGCCGAGCAGCAGCATCAGCGCGGCGTACGGGACGGTGTAGCCGTCGATGACCCACTGGAGGTCGGAGCTGGAGAGGCCGAGGTCCTTGGTCATGTCGGGGGCGGCGACGGTCAGCGCCGTGTTCGCCATGACGATGATCAGCAGACTGAGGCAGAGCACCCCCAGCGCCCACCAGCGGCGCCCGTACGGCTGCTCCATCTCCTCGACCGGTTGCTTCATGACCAGCGCCACCGAAGCCTCACCCTTTCCGAACCGTTCCCCGTACTTGTTCATCACGTGCACCGGCGAGCCTGCACAGAGCTGTGCAAATACACACCAGTGTGCAAGTTACGGCATTGCACAAGCATGTGCAAAACGGGGGTGGGTGAGAGGGCCGTACGCCGCGTGCAGAATGGGGGCCATGAGCCGAGCCGACGCCAACCGCCGCCGCATCCTGGAGGTCGCTCTCGCCGAGCTCCTCCGTGATCCGGAGGCGTCGATGGACCAGATCGCCCGGGCCGCGGGCGTCGTCCGCAGGACCGTGTACGGCCACTTCCCGAGCAGGGACGCGCTGATCGGGGCGCTCATCGACGGCGCCGTCGAGGACGTCGCGGCGGCCCACGCCTCGGGGCGGGCGCAGTCCGACGACCCCGCCGAGTCGCTCGCGCACTCCATGGTCGCCGTCTGGGAGATCGCCGACGGCTACCGGCTCCTGGTCGCCCTCGCACAGCGCAGCGTCGCGATGGAGGGCATCAGGCAGCGCCTCGCCCCGGTGCGCGCGGAGTGCGTGAACGTGCTGCGGCAGGGCCTCGCCGACGGGTCGTTCACCTCGTCGCTGCCGCCCGCCGCCCTCGCGTACGTCCATGAGCAGCAGCTCTTCGGCCTGATGGAGGCCGTCAACGACGGGCTGATCGCCCCCGGGGACGCGGGCCGGGCCGCCGCGTCGACGGCCCTGTTCTCGGCGGGCGTCCCCGCGGAGCGGGTGCGGGTGATCATCGCGGCGCTCCCGCAGGGCGCGGCGCTGCCGTAGGGCCTCACCACGTGAAACCACGTGAAACCACGCGAAACCACGTGAAAGACGCCGCCCGCGGCGGAACAGCCCATTCGCTGTCCCGTCGCGGGCGGCGCCCCATGGGGGTCCTGCCTGCGGTCGGGGCCCTCAGACCTTGGCGGGCTCCTTGCCGCCCTCGGCCTGCGGCTCGGCCGCCGTCGGCACGTCCTTGGCCAGGTCGGGGCCGTGGCCGTCGTCGACCAGCGTCCGCTCGTCGAAGGGCAGCCGGCCCGCGAGGACCGCCTCGACCCGCTCCTTGTCGACCTCCTTGGTCCAGGTGCCGATCAGCAGCGTGGCCACCGCGTTGCCCGCGAAGTTGGTGAGGGCGCGGGCCTCGCTCATGAAGCGGTCGACGCCGATGATCAGGCCGACACCGTCGACGAGACCGGGCTTGTGCGACTGGAGGCCGCTCGCCAGGACCGCGATGCCCGAGCCCGAGACGCCCGCCGCGCCCTTGGACGCGATCATCATGAAGAGCAGCAGGCCGATCTGCTCGCCGATGCCGAGCGGCTGGTCCATGGCGTCGGCGATGAAGAGCGAGGCCATGGTCAGGTAGATCATGGTGCCGTCGAGGTTGAAGGAGTAGCCGGTCGGGACGGTGATGCCGACGACCGGACGGCTGACCCCGAGGTGCTCCATCTTCGCGATGAGCCGCGGCAGCGCGGACTCCGACGAGGAGGTGGAGAGGATCAGCAGGAACTCCCGGCCCAGGTACTTGAGCAGCTTGAAGAGGTTGACCCCCGTCACGACCCTGACCAGGGTGCCGAGGACGACCACGATGAACAGCGCGCAGGTGATGTAGAAGCCGACCATGATCGTGGCCAGCGCCTTGAGGGCGTCGAGGCCGGTCTCGCCGATGACGGCGGCCATCGCGCCGAACGCGCCGACCGGGGCGGCCCACATGATCATGGCGAGGACGCGGAAGACCAGCTTCTGGATGTGCTCGATGCCGCGCAGCACCGGCTCGCCGGAGCGCCCCATGGCCTGGAGGGCGAAGCCCACGAGCAGCGCCACGAGCAGCGTCTGGAGCACCTCGCCCTCGGTGAAGGCCGAGACGATGGTCTTCGGGATGATGCCGAGCGCGAAGTCGACGAGACCGGTGTCCGCCTCGTCGGCCGCCGTGTGGCCCGCGCCCTTCTCGGACTCGGTGATGTCCATGCCCGAACCCGGGTGCAGGATGTTGCCGACGATCAGGCCGATGGCGAGGGCGACGGCGGACATGGCGATGAAGTAGGCGAGCGCGAGCCCGCCGACCTTGCCGACCTTCGCGGCCTTGCGGACCGAGCCGACGCCGAGAACGATCGTGCAGAAGATGATCGGCGAGATCATCATCTTGATCAGGTTCACGAAGCCGGTGCCGAGCGGCTTCAGGTCCTTGGCGAAGTCCGGCCAGATGAAGCCGACGGCGATGCCGAGCAGCACGGCGCCGATGACGGCGATGTAGAGGTAATGCGTGCGGTCCCGCCTGGCGGCGGGTGCCTTCTGCGGGTCGGCCGTGCTGGTCACGGGGGCCCTCCTTGAACGACGACGTCGGCGTTGGGGTGCCAGGTGGCGTGCGTGCCCGGTGGCTCGCGGGCCCGAGGGCCGCGTGCCGGTCGGCCCGCCCGTCCGGTGGCGTGGGTGCCTGGTGGTACCTGGGGACGCCTGGAGTGCGTGCGGCTCACGTCCTGGGCGATGTCCTGGGATTCCCGGCGACTATCTCCCGCCCGGGAGGAGCGGTCACGGTTGCGTTCATTTAGTTCGCACTTATACGACCACCTGTGCGAAGAGGCAGACTGGCACCATGTCGCCCACCCGTCCGACCGGCCGCAGCCGCCTACCGCGCAGTCTGGCGGGCCAGCTCTTCGCCATGCAGATCGTGCTGGTGACCGCCGTGGTCGCGGGGTGCGCGCTCTTCACGTATCTGAGCGACAAGCACCAGGCGGAGCAGGGCGCCCGCAACCAGGCCACCGCGGCGGCGCGCGCGGTGGCGGACTCCCCCTCGGTACGGGAGGCCATCGAGGGCGGCGGTGACACCTCGGCGCGGCTCCAGCCGTACGCGGCCCGGGTGCAGCGGCACACCGGCGTCGACTTCGTCACGATCATGGACCCGAAGGGCATCCGCTGGACCCACCCCGACGAGCGGCGCATCGGCGAACGCTTCCTCGGGCACACCGCGGACGCGCTGCGCGGCAGGACCTTCTCCGAGACGTACACCGGCACGCTCGGCCCGTCCGTACGGGTGGTCACGCCGATCAGGGCGGGCGAGACGGGCGAGGGACGGATCATCGGGCTGGTCAGCGCGGGCATCACCATCGAGGAGATCACCGCCAACGCGCGCGGCCAGCTCCTCGCGCTGCTCGGTGTCGCGGCGGCAGCGCTCGTCATCGGCGGCATCGGCACGTACGTCATCAACGCCCGGCTGCGGCGCAGCACCCACGGCATGAACGCGACCGAGCTGAGCCGTATGCACGACTACCACGAGGCGGCGCTGCACGCCGTGCGCGAGGGCCTGCTCATGCTGGACGGACAGCGGCGGATCGCCCTGATCAACGACGGCGGCCGGGAGCTGCTCGGCGTGCGCGGCGACCCCATCGGGCGCAACGTCGCGGAGCTGGGGCTGCCCGTGCCGCTCACGGGGGCGCTGCTCGCCTCCGAGCCCCGGGTGGACGAGCTGCATCTGACCGCCGACCGCCTGGTGGTCGTCAACACCTCGCCCGTGACCGGCGGCGAGCGCCGGGGCACGGTGGTCACCCTGCGCGACCACACCGAGCTCCAGGCGCTCGCGGGCGAGCTGGACTCGGAGCGCGGCTTCACGCGGGCGCTGCGCTCGCAGGCCCACGAGGCCGCCAACCGGCTGCACACGGTGGTGTCCCTCATCGAGCTCGGCCGCGCGGACGAGGCCGTCGACTTCGCCACCGCCGAGCTGGAGCTCGCGCAGGCGCTGACCGACCAGGTGGTGGCCGCGGTGGCCGAACCGGTCCTCGCGGCGCTGCTCCTCGGCAAGGCCGCGCAGGCCAACGAGCGCGGCGTCGAACTCGTCGTCTCCGAGAGCAGCAGCATCGACGACGGCATGCTCCCCGCGGGCCTCTCCGCCCGTGACCTGGTGACCGTCCTCGGCAACCTCATCGACAACGCGGTCGACGCGGCACAGGGCTCCCCCTCCGCCCGCGTCACGGTGACGGCCCGCGCCGACGGCTCCGCCCTCCTGCTCCGCGTCTCCGACACGGGCCCGGGGGTGAGCCCCGCCGAACGCGAGACGGTCTTCGAACGGGGCTGGTCCACGAAGGCGGCGACCGGGCGCGGCCTCGGCCTGGCGCTGGTCCGCCAGACGGTGGAACGCAACGGCGGCGCGATGGCCGTACGGGAATCCGCGGAGGGCGGGGCATTGTTCGAGGTGAGACTCGGGACGGCGGGGGCGGACCCCGCCCCGGACGGCGGCAGCGAAGGAAGAGGCGCCCAGTGATCCGCGTACTCGTGGTCGAGGACGACCCCGTCGCCGCCGACGCCCATGTGCTCTACGTGAACCGCGTGCCCGGCTTCGAGGCCATCGAGCGGCCCGCGCACACCGCCGCCGAGGCCCGCCGCACCCTGGACCGCACCCCCGTCGACCTGATCCTCCTCGACCTGCACCTGCCCGACGGGCACGGACTCCAGCTCGCCCGCTCGCTGCGCGCCGGGGGCCACCCCACGGACGTCATCGCGGTGACGTCGGCGCGGGACCTGGCGGTGGTCCGCGAGGGCGTGTCCCTCGGGGTCGTCCAGTACGTGCTCAAGCCGTTCACCTTCGCCACCCTCCGCGACCGCCTCACCCGCTACGCCGAGTTCCGCACGGCCGCCGCCGAGGGCGAGGCCACCGGGCAGGACGAGGTGGACCGGGCCCTCGCCACGCTGCGCGCGCCGGGCCCCGCCGCCCTGCCCAAGGGGCTCAGCGGTCCCACCCTGGAGCGCGTCATCCGCACGCTGCGCGACGCTCCCGAGGGCCTGACTGCCACGGCGGCCGCCGAGACGGCCGGGCTCTCCCGCATCACCGCCCGCCGCTATCTGGAGCACCTGGTCGACACCGCCCGCGCCGCCCGCAGCCCCCAGTACGGCCATGTCGGGCGCCCGGAGCTGGTGTACCGATGGCTGCCCTCCGTCGAATGAAACCCGGGGCCCCACCGGGCGGACGCGCGAGCGGTCCGTCGGCCGGACCTCGGGGCGGTCCGTCGGCAGACAGCGGGGGCGGCCCCTCGGCGCCCGTCCGATAACAACGTTGTCACGTTGGTGACGAGCGACGACGCCAAGCGGCCGCACGGGCATTGACCTTGCTCCGAACACGCCCTTACGTTCACCGGGCAGAGCCCCGCGCGGCGACCCGGCCGCGTCGGCCCGTAGGAGGTCGTGCCCGTGCGCCCCACCCACCGCCCACTTCTCSTCGCCGCCGCCACCCTGCTCACCGCCGGCACGCTGGCCGCCTGCGGCGGCGGCTCCGGCAGCGACCCCGACACCGTGAAGATCTCGTACAAGCAGTCCACGGACAACGAGATCAGGGTCATGGACACCTATCTCGCGGATATCAAGAAGCAGTACGAGAAGGCCAACCCCGGCAAGAAGGTCAAGCTGGTGCCTATCAAGGCGCCGGACTCCGAGTACTACACCAAGCTCCAGCAGATGCTGCGCTCCCCCAAGACGGCACCGGATCTGGTGTATGAGGACACCTTCCTCATCAACTCGGACATCACCAGCGGCTATCTGAAGCCGCTCGACAGCTATCTGGCCACGTGGAAGGACTGGGACCAGTTCATCGGCACCGCCAAGTCGGCGGCGAAGGCGGCCGACGGCAAGACCTACGGAGTGCCGGACGGCACGGACACGCGCGGCCTGTGGTTCAGCAAGTCCGTCTTCAAGAAGGCGGGGCTCCCGGCCGACTGGCAGCCGAAGACCTGGGACGAGGTCCTCGACGCCGCCCGCACCATCAAGAAGAAGGTCCCCGGAGTCACCCCCCTCAACGTCTACACCGGAAAGCCCGCGGGCGAGGCCGCGACCATGCAGGGCTTCGAGATGCTGGCGTACGGCACGGGCAAGGACCCGCTGTACGACACGGGCGCGAAGAAGTGGGTCACCGGCAGCAAGGGCTTCAAGGACTCCCTCACCTTCGTGGAGACCGTCTACAAGGAGAAGCTCGGCCCCGACGTCTCGGACGCCCTCGACCCCAACTTCGCCACCCGCGTCCGCGGTGAACTGCTGCCCGAGGACAAGCTGGGCATCAACCTCGACGGCTCCTGGCTGCCGCAGGACTGGGGCAAGGGCGCGGGCCACGAGTGGCCCGAGTGGTCGCAGAAGCTGGGCCTCGCGCACATGCCGACCCAGCACGGCCAGGCACCCGGCAAGGTGAGCATGTCCGGCGGCTGGACCTGGGCGATCCCCGCCAAGGCGGGCAACCCCGGCCTGGCCTTCGACTTCATCAAGACGATGCAGACGAAGGCGAACGCCAAGAAGTGGTACATCGCCAACTCCGGCATCGCGGTCCGCGAGGACGTCGCGTCCGATCCGTCGTACGTGAAGGCGCAGCCCGGCATCAAGTTCTTCACCGACCTGGTCGCCTCGACGCACTACCGGCCCGCCTATCCCGCGTACCCGAAGGTTTCCACCGCCATCCAGGAGGCGATGGAGTCGGTGACCACGGGCGACGCCTCGGTGGCCGAGGCCGCGCGCGGTTATGACGAAGAGGTGGATTCCGCGACGGACGGCGAGGTCGTCAAGAAGTAGCGCCGCTCCGCACGCGGCCGACGCGGCGCCGCCCCCCCGCACACGCCCCGCCGCAGATGAGTGCCGGTACCAGGAAGTGAGTGCCCGTACGTGACT
>NZ_JASKYR010000265.1:0-9254 GCF_041028215.1 Streptomyces flavofungini | reverse complement strand
GTGCTGCGGCGGGCCGAGGAGACACAGCCCGCCCTGAACGCCTTCGTGCGGATCGAGGCGGAGCGGGCCCTGGAACAGGCGGAGCTCAGCGCCTCGCGGTGGCGGCGGGGGGAGCCGCGGGGCCTGGTGGACGGCGTGCCGGTGTCGGTGAAGGACCTGCTCCTGATGAAGGGCGGCCCGACCCTGCGCGGCTCGAAGACCGTCGGCGCGGACCGGGCGTGGGACGAGGACGCCCCCTCGGTGGCCCGGCTGCGGGAGCACGGCGCTGTCCTGGTGGGCCGCACGACGACCCCCGAGTTCGGCTGGAAGGGCGTCACGGACAGCCCGCTGACCGGCGTCACCCGCAATCCGTACGACACCTCCCGCACCTGCGGCGGCTCCAGCGGGGGCAGCGCGGCGGCCGTGGCGGCGGGCGCGGGCCCGCTGTCGCTCGGGACGGACGGCGGCGGCTCGGTGCGCATCCCCGCGGCGTTCTGCGGGATCTTCGCACTGAAGCCGACGTACGGCCGGGTGCCGCTGCACCCGGCGAGCCCGTTCGGCACGCTGGCCCATGTGGGGCCGATGACGCGGGACGCGGCGGACGCGGCGCTGCTGATGGACGTCATCACGGGCCCCGACCCCCGCGACTGGTCGCAGCTCGGTCCGGTGGCGGAGAGCTTCCGCGCGGGCCTGGACGGGGGCGTGCGGGGGCTGCGCGTCGCCTACTCCCCCTCGCTCGGCGGCCAGGTCGCCGTGCGGCCCGCGGTCGCGGCGGCCGTCCGGCGCGCGGTGGAGTCCCTCGCCGCCCAGGGGGCGTACGTGGAGGAGGCGGACCCCGATTTCTCGGACCCCGTGGAGGCCTTCCACACCCTGTGGTTCAGCGGGGCGGCCCGGGTCGTGCAGCATCTGGCGCCGGACCGGCGCGAGCTGCTCGACCCCGGGCTCCGGGAGATCTGCGGGCAGGGGGCGCGGTACAGCGCGCTCGACTATCTGGCGGCCGTCGACGTCCGGATGGGCCTCGGGCGGCGGATGGGGCTCTTCCACACGACGTACGACCTGCTGGTCACGCCCACACTGCCGGTCACCGCGTTCGCCGCGGGGGTGGAGGTGCCCCGGGGCGCGGGGTACCGGCGCTGGACGGGATGGACGCCGTTCACCTACCCCTTCAACCTCACGCAGCAGCCCGCGGCCTCCGTCCCCTGCGGGGTGGACGCGGAGGGGCTGCCCATCGGGGTGCAGCTCGTGGCCGCCCGGCACCAGGACTCCCTGGTACTGCGGGCGGCGCACGCCCTGTACACGGCCGGGGCCGGGGGGATCGCGCCGCCCGCGCGGCGCTAGGGTCTTTCGTTTGGATCGGGCCGGATCAGGGAGCGGGGTCTGGTGCGTGCGATCGCAAGGCGGAGGAGGGAGGCATGGCGGAGCCATGGCGACCGACGACAACGCCGCGAGCGTGCGTGCCAGACCCCGCGAGCCCGGCCTGATCCAAACGAAAGACCCTAGGCCCCCCGTCAGGCGCGGCGGAAGTTCAGGGACTCCCCCTGCGCACCCGCCCGCCAGAGGTCGTTGCAGGCCTCCGCCATCCGGTCCAGGCCCTCGACGATCTGGCCCCAGACGATGCCGGGGACCCAGCCGACGTCGCCGTTCAGGAGCAGGTTGTTGCGTTCGTAGAAGAGGGCGAGGTCGACGACGGTGCTGCCCGCCCTGACGTCGGCCTCCGGTTCGTAGCCGTACGCCTGGGTCCCCAATTCCGTACCGGAAAAGGAGAAGTAGCAGAGATCTCCCGGGATGGGAGTGACTGTGGGGTTTTCAAGGGGCGGCTCGCGGTCCGCGAAAGCCGGAAAGAGGGCGTAGATCTCATTGCGCGCATATTTCGCGTGATAGACGTCCGAGCCCAGCGGAAGTGCTTCCCACACCGCCGCGCAGGTCACCGGCGCCCGGTCGTCGAGCAGCTTTGCCGTGCACTGAACTCCCCGCTTCGCGAGCGAGACTTCGATGAATCGGTCTGCCATACGTCCCATGCTCCTCTCTGGAGTCAAGACCACAACGATTGCATTCAGGGCTGAAATTGAGCGGCATATTCCGCGTCGAGTCGGGTAGCCGCGCGCCCATGGCTCCACCACTTGGGAACAACGAGGGATTCATAGGCAGAGCGGTCCGCCGCCGCGCCCTGCTCACCGGAGCGGGAGGGGCGGCGCTGACCGCTTTCGGCGCCTCGGCATGCAGCCGGGTGCCCGAGGAAGGGAAGGTTGAGGGGGGCGATCTGCTGGACCGGCTGCGGGACAGCGGCACGGTCAAGATCGGCGTCGCGGGCGAGGTCCCGTTCGGCTACATCGACGAGAACGGCGAGGTCACCGGCGAGGCGCCGGAGATCGCCAAGGTCATCTTCCCGCGCCTCGGCGTGCCCAAGGTCAAGGCGGTCCCCACCAAGTTCGGCGCCCTGATCCCCGGCCTCACGCAGGCACGTCAGTTCGACGTGGTCTCGGCGGGCATGTACATCAACCCGACGCGCTGCGAGCAGGTCCTCTTCTCCGACCCCGACTACCTGATGCTCGACTCCTTCATCGTGAAGAAGGGGAACCCGCACGGCATCACGTCGTACGAGGACATCGCCAAGAAGGGCCTGAAACTGGCGAGCGGCACGGCCTACGCGGAGATCGACTACGCCAAGGCCGCGGGCGTGAAGTCCGTGCTCGTCCTGCCCGACCAGGTGGCCGGGCTCGACGCCGTCACCCAGGGCCGCGTGGACGCCTTCGCGGGCACCAACGTCACCGTGCGCACCGTGGTCAAGGGCAACCCGCGGGCCGAGGCGACCAAGCCCTTCCAGCCGGAGGTCGACGGCAAGCCCGCCTACGGCGCGGGCGGTTTCGCCTTCCGGCTCTCCGAGAAGAACCTGCGCGACGCCTTCAACAAGGAGCTGCACAAGCTCAAGGAGAGCGGCGAGCTCCTGCGCATCGTCAGACCGTTCGGCTTCACGGCGGACGAGATGACGGATCTGACCCTCAAGAAGCTGTGCCCGCCTGCGAAGGGCGCCTCCTCATGATGTCGTCGGAGTTCTTCCAGAACTGGTTCCTTCCCGGGATCTGGATCACCATTCAGGTGACCTTCCTCAGCGCGGCCCTCGCCTTCGTGATCGCCTTCCCGGTCGGCGTGCTGCGCACGTCCCGGATCTGGGTGGTGCGTTTCCTCGCCGGGGCCTACTTCGAGATCTTCCGCAGCACGTCGTCGCTGGTCTTCATGTTCTGGATCGCGTTCACCGTGCCGCCGCTGTTCAACATCAGTTTTCAGCCGATGTTCGCGGGCGTGCTCGCCCTCGGCATCACCTACGGGGCGTACGCGTCGGAGATCGTGCGCGGCGCGCTCGCCGCGGTGCCGCCCGCCCAGCGCGAGGCGGGCATCGCCCTGAACTTCACCCCGGCGCAGCGGCTGCGCCGCATCGAGCTGCCGCAGGCCTGGCCGGAGATGCTCCCGCCGTTCAACAACCTGCTCATCGAGCTGCTCAAGGGCACCTCCCTGGTGTCGCTCATCGCGGTGGCCGACATGACCTTCGCCGGTGACCTGCTGCGGCTCGTGACGAACGACAGCGCGCCGATCTACACGCTGCTGCTCGGCCTGTACTTCGTCTTCGCCTTCCTGCTCACGCGCGGCATGCGGCTCCTCGAACGGCACGCGAAGAAGCGGGTCGGCCAGGCGCCCGAGAAGACCAGCCTCTTCGGCGGGATGCGCGCGAAGTCGTCGATCGACGCCGTGACCGGCACGGGGGGTGCCAAGTGAACTGGGACTGGTCGCACGTCGACGACTTCATGCCGCTCTTCTGGGACGGCGTGGAGCTCACGCTCAAGGCGCTGTTCTTCGGCACCCTGATCGCGTTCTCCCTCGGCCTGGTCTGGGCGATCGCGCAGCGCTCGGAGAAGAGGTGGATCCGGTGGCCGGTCACGGCGGTGACCGAGTTCATCCGCAACACCCCCCTCCTGGTGCAGCTCTTCTTCCTGTTCTACGTGGTGCCGGAGTGGGGCCCCTCGATGTCCCCGCTGACCACGGGCATCGTCGGCCTCGGGCTGCACTACTCGACGTACACCTCGGAGGTGTACCGGGCGGGCATCGACGGCGTACCGGCCGGCCAGTGGGAGGCGGCGACCGCGCTCAGCCTCTCCAAGCGCCGGACCTGGACGTCGGTGATCCTGCCGCAGGCCGTGCGCCGGGTGATCCCCGCGCTCGGCAACTACGTGATCGTCATGCTGAAGGAGTCGCCGCAGATGGCGGCCATCGGTGCGCTCGACATGCTGGGCCAGGCCCAGAACTACAGCCAGACGACCTTCACCTTCGAGGCGATCAGCATCGTCGGTGTCGCCTTCATCGTCATCGCCTACCCGGCCTCTCTTCTCCTCCGAGCCTTGGAGCGTCGCCTTGTCCGCTGACAACAGCACTTCCCAGGAAATCCCCAATCCGGCCGTCGACGGCAGCGAGCTGATCCGCTTCGACAAGGTGGTCAAGCGGTACGGCTCGAACACCGTCCTCGACCAGCTGGACTTCTCGGTCGCCTCCGGCAAGCACGTGACGCTGATCGGCCCTTCCGGTTCCGGCAAGACCACGATCCTGCGCCTGCTGATGACGCTGGTGAGACCGGATGAGGGCACGATCAAGGTGGGCGGCCAGTACCTCACCCACGAGGAGAAGAACGGCAAGCTCGTGCCCGCGGGCGAGAAGCACGTCCGCGAGGTCCGCAAGAACATCGGAATGGTGTTCCAGCAGTTCAACCTCTTCCCCAACATGAAGGTGCTGCGCAACCTCATGGAGGCGCCGGTCAGCGTCCTCGGGCTGTCCAAGGACGAGGCCGAGCAGCGCGCCCGCGAGCTGCTCGACCTGGTCGGCCTCGGCGACCGCTGCGACGCCTATCCGACGCAGCTCTCGGGCGGTCAGCAGCAGCGGGTGGCCATCGCGCGCGCCCTGGCGATGCGCCCGCAGGTGCTGCTCCTGGACGAGGTCACCTCCGCGCTCGACCCCGAGCTGGTGGCGGGCGTCCTCGACGTGCTCCGCGACATCGCGCACACCACGGACATCACGATGCTCTGTGTGACGCACGAAATGAACTTCGCACGGGACATCTCCGACCAGGTGCTGATGTTCGACTCGGGTCATGTCATCGAGTCCGGTACGCCGGAGAAGATCTTCACCGAGCCTGAGCACGAGCGCACCCGCGAGTTCCTCAGCGCGGTGCTGTGATCATCTTCCGGTTGTGACGGGAGGCGGTCGGCGCCGGAAAAGTAGGGCATGACAGAGGCATATGCCGACGTGGCGCGTTCCTGTTGACTGGGCCGGAGCGCGCCACAAATCTCGGCAACGGAAGCTTCCCGCGGGCCACTTGACGGCTATCGTGGGCAGAGCTCGACTGTCCGGATCCGTTCCACGCTGGGGGAAGCCGTGGCGTTGAAGCACCAGACGACCGCGGTGCGCGACTCCGTCCAGAGCGCCCTGCGGGTGCTCGAAATCGTCGCCCGGCACAACACCGGCGTCACCACCGTCGAGCTCGCCCGCGAGACCCGGCTGCCCGCGACACGCCTCGCACCCCTGCTGCGCATGCTGCGCCGCGAGGGCTATGTGGAGCAGCTCACCGACAGCCCGGTCGGCGCCTATGTCACCGGTGAGACCCTGAACCGCCTGGGCTCGGCCCGCCACCACGAGCAGGCGCTGCGCGCCAAGCTCCAGCGCACCCTGGACGGCCTGCGCGACTCCATCGGCGCCGCGGTCTACATCAGCCGCTATGTGGACGGCGAGGTCAGGGTCACCGACTTCGCGGCCGGACCCCGCACCCCCGCGGTCAACGAATGGGTGGACTTCCGCTCGTCGGCCCACGCCAGCGCCGTCGGCAAGAGCCTGCTGACCCAGCTCGACGTGAACGGCCGCCGCGACCACCTCTCACGCCACAAGATGGCCCGCCTCACCTCCCGCACGATCACCAACGAACGCATCCTGCTCAACCGCCTGGCCGCCCAGCCCGCCACGGTCCCGGTCCTCGACCTCCAGGAGTACGCGCTCGGCACGGTCTGCGCCGCCGTCCCCATCACCGCGGGCTCCTCCGTCGGCTGCCTCGCCCTCTCCCTGCCGGTCGAGCACGCCCACCGGCTCCGGGCCGCCGCGGACACCCTGAACAGGGGCGCGGCTCCCGTACTGCTCTCGCTCGCGATCTAGGGCCGTCCGGCGGGGTGTCCTGAGCACCCCCTCGGACCAGGTACTATTTATGAGTCAGCAGGCGCCGCTAGCTCAGTTGGTTAGAGCAGCTGACTCTTAATCAGCGGGTCCGGGGTTCGAGTCCCTGGCGGCGCACTTGCGAATGCCGAAAGGGCGTTCCCGGTCTTCCGGGGACGCCCTTTCGCGTGTGTCCTTCGCAGGGGCGTGACCCGTCGGCCGCCCGGGGGTGCGGTTTTCCGCACCTCTACCCGACGGCAACCCCCATACCGCCGGTGACCTGCGCTTTCTAGCGTGGTCCGCATGGACCTCACGACTCTGGCCCTCCCCCAGGAACCCGCGGGCGGCATCGCGGGCTGGGCCGCCGACCTCGTCGACGTGCTGGGCGGCCCCGGCGCCGGCCTCGCCATCGCCCTGGAGAACCTCTTCCCGCCGCTGCCCAGCGAGGTGATCCTGCCGCTCACCGGCTTCGCCGCGGGGCAGGGCGTGATCAGTCTGTTCTCCGCGCTCTTCTGGACCACCCTGGGCTCCGTGGTCGGCGCGGCGGCCCTGTACGGCATCGGCGTGCTGTTCGGACGCGAGCGCATGCACGCCCTGTGGGCGAAGCTGCCGCTGGTCAAGGCGTCCGACCTGGAACGCACCGAGGCGTGGTTCGCGCGGCACGGCACCAAGGCCGTCTTCCTCGGCCGGATGGTGCCGATCTTCCGCAGCCTGATCTCCGTGCCCGCCGGGGTGGAGCGCATGCGGCTGCCGGTCTTCCTGGCCCTGACCACGCTCGGCAGCCTGATCTGGAACTCCGTGCTCGTCCTCGCCGGGTACTGGCTCGGAGACCAGTGGGACGCCGTCGAGACCTATGTGGGCCTGCTGTCCAAGGCCGTCCTCGTCCTGGTCGTCCTCGCCCTGGCCTGCTGGATCGCCGTCCGCGTCCGCTCGCGGAGGCGGACCGGCAGCGAGCCCCGGCACCGCAGGGCCGGCTGAGGGCCACTAATGTCGGACGACGTGAAGGAGCCCGTGGCCGCCCCGTTCTTGCTCAGGGTCCTCGGTGTGCTCATCGGCTGTCTCACCGCCCTGCTCGGCCTGGTCTACTTCGTCGTCGCGGGGAGCGCCCTCGGCGCCTTCCTGCTCTGGCCGCGCACCCGCCCCCGGGCCCACGCGCTGCTCGCCTCGGGCGCCCGCAGGCTCACCGCCCTGGAGCGCGGGCGCCGCTCGGTCTTCTTCCACGACGCCTTCCCCGCGCACCGCGCCTCCGACCAGCAGATCCTGCGCTACCTCGCCGTCCGTACGTACTCCGGGCTGCTCTGCGGCGTCGTCGTCGCCATGGTCGACTTCGGCGCGGTCCTCGCCGGGATCTTCGCGGTGTCGGTGGTGCGGACCTCGATGTCCTGGGTGGACCTGTTCAGCCAGTTCGTCCTCGGCGGGACCCTGCTCTTCCTCGCCGTGCAGGGGCTGCGCGCGCTCACCGACCAGGACGCCCGCCTCGCCCGGGAGTGCTTCGGGCCCTCCGAGCGCGAGCTGCTCCAGCGGCGCATCGACGAGCTGGCCACCAGCAGGGCGGCCGTGGTCCACGCGGTGGACGTCGAGCGGCGCCGGGTCGAGCGCGATCTGCACGATGGTGTGCAGCAGCGGCTGGTCGCGCTCGCCATGCTGCTCGGCAGGGCCCGGCGCGGCCGTACCCCCGAGCGGGCCGACGCGCTTCTCGCCCAGGCCCACAAGGAGGCCCAGGAGGTCCTCACCGAGCTGCGCGAGGTGGCCTGGCGGGTCTACCCCACCGCCCTGGACAGCCTCGGCCTGCACGAGGCGCTCGGCGGGGTCTCCGAGCGGTGCGCGCTCCCCGTGCGCATGGAGTACGACGTGCCGGGGCCGCTGCCGTCCGCCGTCGAGACCGCCGCGTACTTCGTGGTCTCCGAGGCGGTGACCAACGCCGCCAAGCACGCGCGTGCCGAGGAGGTCTCCGTCCGCGTACGGCAGCGCGGCACGGTCCTGACCGTCTCCGTCCGCGACACCGGGACCGGCGGTGCCGACGCCGGGGGCAGCGGACTGACCGGGCTGCGCAGCCGGGTGGCCGCGCTCGACGGCACCCTGGACGTCGACAGCCCCCTCGGGGGACCCACCACGATCACCGCGGAGCTGCCGTGCGCGTAATACTCGCCGAGGACTCGACCCTGCTGCGGGAGGGCCTGGTCCGGCTGCTCGCCGAGGAGGGCCACGAGGTCCTCGCCGCCGTGGGGGACGCGGAGGCGCTGCTCCGCGCGGTCGAGGAGGAGGCCCCCGACGTCGTCGTCACCGACATCCGCATGCCGCCGGACCACACCGACGAGGGCCTGCGCGCCGCGGTCCGCATCCGCGAGCTGCGGCCCGAGGTCGGCGTGCTCGTCCTCTCGCAGTACGTCGAGCGCAACTACGCCGCCCAACTGCTCACATCGAGCGCCGAACGGGTCGGCTACCTCCTCAAGGACCGGGTGGCCCAGGTCGAGGAGTTCCTCGACGCCCTTCAGCGGGTCCACGCGGGCGGCGCCGCCATCGACCCCGAAGTCGTACGCCAGCTGCTCATCCGCACCACGCACGGCGACCCGCTCGCCAGGCTGACCCCGCGCGAACGCACGGTCCTGGAGGCGCTCGCCGAGGGCCACACCAACGCGGCCATCGGCGAGAAGCTGCACATCTCCCTGAGCGCGGTCGAGAAGAACCTCAACGCGATCTTCGACAAGCTGGGCCTGTCACGGACGACGGGCTACAGCCGCCGGGTGCTCGCGGTGCTGCGCTACCTGGAGTCCTGAGAGCGCCCGCGGACGCCTCCGGGGAGGGACGCGGTCACGACAGGACGACACCGTCCATGAGCAGCGCCGCCACGAGCCCCGCGGCGAGCAGCCAGGTGCCGAGCCTGGTCCGGCCGCGGCGGCTCAGTTCGATCACTCCGCCGCAGAGGATGAGCAGCAGGCCGTAGACCCCGACCACCAGGACCGACGAACGGCTGGCCAGACGCAGCGCGAGGACGACCGCGGCGGCGGCCATCAGCAGCGAGGCCGCGGCGATACGGGCGCGGCGGGCGCGGGCGGCCGGGGTGGGGGTGCTCATACGGCAGGAGCGTAATC
>NZ_JASKYR010000264.1:0-10469 GCF_041028215.1 Streptomyces flavofungini | reverse complement strand
GTGTCACCCTCGCCGCCTGCGACGCGGCCGACCGCGACGCGCTCGCCGCCGTCCTCGCCGATCTCTCCGCCGACGCCCCGCTCACGGCGGTGGTGCACGCCGCCGGGGTCATCGACGACGGCGTCCTCGACGACCTCACCGCCGAGCGGTTCGCCGCCCCGCACCAGGCAAGGACCCTGCCCGCCCGCCACCTGCACGAGCTGACCCGCGGCCTGGACCTGGACGCGTTCGTGCTGTGCTCGTCCGTCGCCGGAGCCGTCGGCACGGCGGGACGCGCCAACCTCGCCGCCGCCACCGCCGTCCTCGACGCCCTCGCCCAGCACCGACGCGGCACGGGCCTGCCCGCCACCTCGGTGGCCTGGGGAGCCTGGATCGGCGACGAGCCCGCAGACCCCGCGGACCGTGCGGAGGGCGAGCCGGAGCGGGCCCCGCGGCGCGTCACCGGTCACCCGGCCGTCCACCCCGACCTGGCGCTGGCCGCGCTGCGGCAGGCCGTCACCCGGCCCGACGCCGTGACCGTCCTGTTCGACCCGCGCCAGCCGCAGGTCCTGGACAACCTGATCGGGATGCGCGGCAACGCCCTGCTGCGCGACCTGCCCGACGCGCGCCAGGCCCTGGCCGACGCGGAGAACAACCGCGACCGGACCAGGACCGCCGCCTCCCGCCTCGCCGGGCGCCTTCGCGACCTGCCCGCCGACGAGCGGACCGGGCTCCTCACCGACCTGGTGCGCACCCACGCGGCGTTCGTCCTCGGCCACCCCGGTCCCGAGGCCGTCGCCGCCGACCGCAACTTCCGCGACCTCGGCTTCGACTCGCTCACCGCGATCGAGCTGCCCAACCGGCTGGCCCTCGCCACCGGACTGCGGATGCCCGCCACCACCGTCTACGACTACCCGACCGCGCAGGCCCTGGCCGAGCACCTCGTCGCCGAACTCCTCGGCGAGCAGGACACCGGACGCCACGACCCGGCCGCCGCGGCCGCCCTGGCCGAGGACCCGGTCGTCATCGTCGGCATGGCCTGCCGTCTGCCCGGCGGGGTCCGCTCCCCGCAGGATCTGTGGACCATGCTCAGCGAGGGCCGCGACGGCATCGAGGCCTTCCCCGAGGACCGCGGCTGGGACCTCGCCACGCTGCGCTCCGGCGGCGCCGACGGCCGGGGCCGCAGCGCCACCCTGCGCGGCGGCTTCCTCGACGGGGCCGCCGAGTTCGACGCCGGATTCTTCGGGATCTCCCCGCGCGAGGCCCTGGCGATGGACCCGCAGCAGCGCCTGCTCCTCGAGACCACCTGGGAGGCGTTCGAGCGCTCGGGCGTCGACCCCGACGCGCTGCGCGGCAGCCGTACGGGCGTCTTCGTCGGCACCAACGGCCAGGACTACTCCACCCTCGTCATGAACTCCCGCGAGGACCTGGAGGGCCACGCCGGTACGGGCCTGGCCGCGAGCGTGGTCTCCGGCCGTCTCGCCTACACCTTCGGCCTCGAGGGCCCGGCGGTCACCGTCGACACCGCCTGCTCGTCGTCCCTGGTCGCCCTGCACTGGGCGATGCAGGCCCTGCGCGCGGGGGAGTGCGACCTGGCCGTCGCGGGCGGCATCACCATGATGAGCACGCCCTCCGCGTTCTCCGGGTTCACCCTGCAGAACGGGCTCGCCACCGACGGCCGCTGCAAGGCCTACGCCGATGCCGCCGACGGCACCGGCTGGTCCGAGGGCGTCGGTCTGATCGTCGTGGAGCGGCTCTCCGACGCCCGCCGCAACGGCCACGAGGTGCTCGCCGTCGTACGGGGTTCGGCCATCAACCAGGACGGCGCCTCCAACGGGCTCACCGCCCCCAACGGCCCCTCCCAGCAGCGCGTCATCCGCCAGGCCCTGGCGAGCGCCGGACTCACCACCGCCGACGTCGACGCCGTCGAGGGCCACGGCACCGGCACCCCGCTCGGCGACCCGATCGAGGCGCAGGCGCTCCTCGCCACCTACGGCAGGGACCGCGACCCCGAGCGGCCGCTGCTGCTCGGCTCCATCAAGTCCAACATCGGCCACACCCAGGCCGCCGCCGGAGTCGCCGGCATCATCAAGACGGTCATGGCGATGCGCCACGGCGTCCTGCCCAAGTCCCTGCACATCGACCAGCCGTCGACGCACGTGGACTGGCAGGCCGGAGCGATCCGGCTGCTCACCGAGGAGGCCGCCTGGCCCGAGACCGGGCGCCCCTGGCGCGCGGGCATCTCCTCCTTCGGCATCAGCGGCACCAACGCGCACACCATCATCGAGCAGGCCCCCGAGGCCGACGAGCCGGTGACCGCGACCGCGCCGGACACCGTCCCGGCCGTCGTGCCGTGGCCGGTGTCCGCCAAGTCCGACGCGGCCCTGGACGACCAGTGCGCGCCCCTCACCGCGCTCACCGACAGCAACCCCCTGGACGTCGGCTTCTCCCTCGTCACCGGGCGCGCCCTGTTCGACCACCGGGCCGTCCTGCTGACCGGACCCGACGGCACCCCCGCCGAGGTCGCCCGCGGCCGGGCCGCCCACCGCACCCTCGCGGTGCTCTTCTCCGGCCAGGGCTCGCAGCGGGCGGCGATGGGCCGCGAACTGTACGCACGCCACCGGGTGTTCGCCGACGCGCTGGACGAGGCCATGGCCCGCCTGGACGCCGGTCTCGCCCGCCCGCTGCGCGAGGTGCTGTTCGCGGACGCGGGCACGGAGGCAGCCGCCCTCCTGGACACCACCGGGTACACCCAGCCCGCGCTGTTCGCGGTCGAGGTGGCGTTGTTCCGCCTGGTGGAGTCCTGGGGTGTGCGGCCCGAGCAGGTGGCGGGTCACTCCATCGGTGAGATCGCGGCCGCGCATGTGGCCGGGGTGTTCTCGCTGGAGGACGCGTGCACGCTGGTGGCCGCCCGCGCCCGGCTGATGCAGGAACTGCCCGCGGGCGGGGCCATGGTGGCCGTCCAGGCGACCGAGGCCGAGGTCGCGCCGCGGCTGACGGAGGGGGTTGCCCTGGCCGCCGTCAACGGGGCCGACTCCGTGGTCCTGTCCGGTGACGAGGACGACGTCCTCGCTCTTGCCGCCGCTTTCACGGCGGAGGGCCGCAAGACCCAGCGTCTGTCGGTCAGCCACGCCTTCCACTCGCCGCTGATGGAGCCGATGCTCGCGGAGTTCCGCCGCGTCGCGGAGGGCCTGGCGTACGCCGAACCGCGCATCCCGGTCGTCTCCAACGTCACCGGCACCCTCGCCGAGCCGGGCCAGCTGACCACTGCCGAGTACTGGGTTGAGCACGTGCGGGGCACCGTCCGCTTCGCCGACGGCGTACGGGCCCTCGCGGAAGCCGGTGCCAACGCCTTCCTGGAGATCGGACCCGGCGGAGTCCTCACCGCCCTCACCCAGCGCGTCCTCGACGCCGACGCGCGCGACGAGGCGGTCGCGGTCCCGGCCCTGCGCAAGGACCGCGACGAGGAGACCGCCCTGCTCACCGCGCTCGCCGGACTGCACGTCGCCGGTGTACGCGTCGACTGGGCCGCCTGGTTCCACGGCACCGGAGCCCGCCGCACCGACCTGCCGACGTACGCCTTCCAGCGCGAGCGCTACTGGCCCCGCCCCGCCGCCCTCACCGGCGACATCAGCACGGCGGGCCTGATCTCCGCCGACCACCCGCTGCTCGGCGCGGCCGTGCCGCTCGCCGACTCCGAGGGAGCCCTGTTCACCAGCCAGGTCTCCTTGCAGGTGCACCCCTGGCTGCTCGACCACAAGGTGGGCGGCACGGTCATCATGCCCGGCACCGGCTACCTGGAGATGGCCATCCGCGCCGCCGACCAGGTCGGCTGCGCCCGCGTCGAGGAACTGATCCTGGCCACCCCGATGGTCCTGGACGAGAAGGTGCCCACCTCCGTCCAGGTCGTCATCGGCGCCCCCGGCGAGGACGGCTCCCGCTCGCTCACCTTCTACTCCCGGCCCTCCGACGCCATCGACGGGCCCTGGACCCGGCACGCCGACGGCGTCCTCGCCGTCGAGGAGCACACCGACCCCTTCGAGGCACCCGTCTGGCCCCCGGCCGACGCCGTGTCCGTGGAGTTCGACGGCGACTACAGCCGCACCGAGTACGGTCCGTCCTTCCACGGACTGCGCCAGGTGTGGGTCCGTGGCGACGAGGCCTTCGCGGAGGTCGCCCTGCCCGAGGACGTCGCCGGTGACGCCCAGTACTTCGGGATGCACCCCGCCCTCCTCGACGCCGTCCAGCACGCCAACGGCCCCTCGGCGTCGGCAGCGCGGACAACCCGCTGCTTCCGTTCGCCTGGGAAGGCGTCTCCCTGCACGCCGGTGGCGCCACCACCCTGCGGGTACGGATCACCCGGCTCGGCGACGAATCGGTCCGCCTGACCGCGGCCGACGCCGAGGGCGCCCCCGTGCTCTCCGCCCGGTCCCTGGTCCTGCGCGCCCCCAGCGTGCCGCGCGCCCCGGTGGCCACCGGCGGCCAGGAGCCGGTCTTCCGCCTCGACTGGACCGCCGCCCCCGAGGTCAAGCCCACCGAGGGCCTGACCGCCGCGGCCCTCGGCGAGGACGTCTTCGGCACCGGCACCACCGTGACCTCCCTCGCCGACCTGACAGGACCCGGCGCGGACGCCTCCGACGCCCCCGACTTCGTCCTCGTCCCCCTCACCGGGACCTACGGCGACACGGCGGACGCCGGTGACCCGTACGCCACCGGAAGCGACGTGCCCGGCGCCGTCCACGCGCTGACCACCCGCACCCTGGACCTGACCCAGCAGTGGCTGGGCGCCCGCGGACTCGACCACACCCGCCTGGTGTTCGTCACCCGGGGCGCGGTCGCCGCCGCCGACACCGAGGACGTCCGCGACCTCGCGGCGGCCGCCGCCTGGGGCCTGGTGCGCTCGGCCCAGTCCGAGAACCCCGACCGGTTCGTCCTGCTGGACCTGGAACCGGACGCGGGGACGGCGGAGACCGCCCTGCGGTCCCTGCTGCCCGACCTGCCGGGGCTGCTCGCGGGCGGTGACGCCCAGTTCGCCGTGCGCGAGGGCACTCCGCTCGTCGGCCGCCTCGACCGGCTCACCACCGCGCCCGGCCTGCTCGCGCCGACCGGCGTGCCCTGGCGCCTGGACACCACGGGCAAGGGCACCCTGGACAACCTCGTCCTCGCCCCCTGCCCCGAGGTCCTCGCACCGCTCGGCGCCCACGAGGTCCGCCTCGACGTGGACGCCACCGGCCTCAACTTCCGCGACGTCCTGAACGCCCTCGGCATGTACCCGGGCGAGTCGGGCCCGATGGGCACCGAGGCCAGCGGCGTGGTCACCGCCGTCGGCGAGGCCGTCACCGGCCTCGCGGTCGGCGACCGCGTCCTCGGCACCGTGCCCGGCGGCTTCGGCCCCGTCGTCGTCGCCGACGAGCACTACCTGGCCCGCGTGCCCGAGGGCTGGACCAAGGAGGAGGCGGCCTCGGTGCCGCTGGTGTTCCTCACCGCTCTGTACGCCTTCCGTGACCTGGCCGCTCTGTCGGCGGGGGAGCGGGTGCTGATCCACGCGGGTGCCGGCGGTGTGGGTATGGCGGCGATCCAGCTGGCCACGCATCTGGGTGCCGAGGTGTTCGCGACGGCCAGTGAGGGCAAGTGGGACACCTTGCGCGAACTGGGCCTGGACGACGATCACATCGCGTCCTCGCGTGATCTGGGCTTCGAGGAGAAGTTCCGTGCGGTCACCGGTGGTCGTGGTGTGGATGTCGTGCTGAACGCGCTCGCGGGCGAGTTCGTCGATGCCTCGCTGCGGATCACCGCGCCGGGCGGCCGGTTCCTGGAGATGGGCAAGACCGACATCCGCGACCCGCGCACCATCGGCGAGGACGTCCGCTACCGCGCCTTCGACCTCGGCGAAGCCGGGCCCGAGCGCAACAAGGGCCTCCTCGGCGAACTCCTGGACCTCTTCGCCCAGGGTGCGCTGCGTCCGCTGCCGGTACGGACCTGGGATGTGCGCCGGGCACGTGAGGCGTTCCGCTTCATGAGCCAGGCCAAGCACATCGGCAAGATCGTGCTCACCATGCCGCCCCGCTGGAACCCCGAGGGCACCGTCCTCATCACCGGTGGCACCGGAGCCCTCGGCGGACACCTCGCCCGCCGCTTCGCCGCCGCGGGAACGCGGCACCTGCTGCTCACCAGCCGCCGCGGCGCGGACGCCCCCGGCGCCGCCGAACTCGCCGCGGACCTGCGCGAGCTGGGCGCCCGGGTCACCGTCGCCGCCTGCGACACCACCGACCGCGACGCCACGGCCGCCCTCATCGCCTCCGTACCGGCCGAGCACCCGCTCACCGCGGTCATCCACACCGCGGGCGTCCTCGACGACGGTGTGATCGCCTCGCTGACGCCCGAACGCCTCGCGGCCGTCCTGCGGCCCAAGGTGGACGCCGCCTGGCACCTGCACGAGCTGACCCGCGACCTCGACCTCGCCGCGTTCCTGCCCTTCTCCTCCATCGCGGGCGTCATGGGCAGCCCCGGCCAGGGCAACTACGCCGCGGCCAACTCCTTCCTCGACGCCCTCACCCGCCACCGCCGGGGCCTCGGCCTCGCGGGCACCTCGCTCGCCTGGGGCCCCTGGGCCCACGACGGCGGCATGACCAGCACCCTGTCCGACACCGACATGCGCCGCATGCAGTCCGGCGGCCTCCCGCCGCTCGCCGTCGAGCAGGGCCTGGAACTGTTCGACATCGCCCGCGGCTCGGACGAGACCTTCCTCGTCCTGGTGGGCCTCGCCCCCGGCGCCATGCGCGGCGCCGCCCCCGAGGACCTGCCGCCGCTGTTCCGGTCCATGGTCCGCAGCGGCCGGCGCACCGCGGCCGCCACCGACGCGGCGGGCGCGGGCGGCGGCGCTCGGCGCCAAGCTCGCCGGACTCGACGCCGCCGACCGCGTCCGGTACGTCACCGACCTGATCCGCGAACAGACCGCCCGGGTGCTCGGCCACGCCTCACCGAAGTCCGTCGACGTCACCCAGGAGTTCCGCGACCTCGGCCTGGACTCGCTGACCGCGCTCGAACTGCGCAACCACCTGTCCACCGCGACCGGGCTGCGCCTCCCGGCCACCCTGGTCTTCGACTACCCGACCCCCACGGCACTCGCCGAACACTTCGTCTCCGAACTGACCGACGACGACGCCCCGCAGGGCCCCTCCCTGCTCGCCGAACTCGACAGGATCGACACGCTCCTCGCGGCGGGCGACCCCGACGAGATCACCCGCGCGGGCCTGGCCCTGCGCCTGGGCCAGATGCTGGACAAGGTGCGCGGCGCCGCACCGGAGCCGACAGGACCCGGTGTCGCCGACGACTTCGAGTCCGCAAGCGCCGACGACGTCCTCGCGTTCATCGACAACGAGCTCGGCCGCCTGGGCGACCGCTGAGACGAGCTTGATCCACCACAGGAAGGTTCCCCCCCGTCATGCCCGATGACAAGAAGCTCGTCGACTACCTCAAGTGGGTCACGGCCGATCTGCACAAGACCCGGCGCCGTCTGGAGGAGACCGAGGCGGAGCGGCGCGAGCCCATCGCCGTCGTCGGCATGGCCTGCCGCCTGCCCGGCGGAGTGAACACGCCGGAGGACTACTGGCGCCTCCTCGACGAGGGCCGCGACGGCATCGCGTCCTTCCCCGACGACCGGGGCTGGGACCTCGACGCCCTCCACGGCGACGGCGCGGGCAGCAGCGCCGCCGCCGAGGGCGGATTCGTCGACGCCGCCGCCTTCGACGCCGGATTCTTCGGCATCTCGCCGCGCGAGGCCGTCGCCATGGACCCCCAGCAGCGCATCCTCCTGGAGACCTCCTGGGAGGCCATGGAGCGGGCGGGCATCGACCCGGTCTCGCTGCGCGGCAGCCGCACCGGCGTCTTCGTCGGCACCGCGGGCGTCGACTACGTCGGCGTCGTGATGAACTCCCGCGAGGACGCCGAGGGCCACGCCACCACCGGCCTCACCGCCAGCGTCGTCTCCGGCCGCCTGTCCTACGCCTTCGACCTCGCGGGCCCCGCCGTCACCGTCGACACCGCCTGCTCGGCGTCCCTGGTCGCCATCCACCTGGCGGCCCAGGCCCTGCGCAACGGCGAGTGCGGCCTCGCGCTCGCTGGTGGCGTCACGGTGATGTCCACGCCCATGGGCTTCTCCGGCTTCACCCGCCAGGGCGGCATCTCCACCAGCGGCCGCTGCAAGGCCTTCGCGGACTCCGCCGACGGCACCGGGTGGGCCGAGGGCGCCGGTGTCCTGGTCCTGGAGCGCCTGTCCGACGCGCGCCGCAACGGCCACCAGGTCCTCGCCGTGGTGCGGGGTTCGGCCATCAACCAGGACGGCGCCTCCAACGGCCTGACCGCGCCCAACGGCCCCTCCCAGCAGCGTGTGATCCGCCAGGCCCTCGCCGGGGCCGGGCTCTCCGCCGCCGACGTGGACGCCGTCGAGGCGCACGGCACCGGCACGCCGCTCGGCGATCCGATCGAGGCGCAGGCGCTGCTTGCCACGTACGGCCAGGACCGGCCCGAGGACCGGCCGCTGCTGCTCGGCTCCGTGAAGTCCAACATCGGCCACTCCCAGGCCGCCGCCGGTGTCGCCGGAGTCATCAAGACCGTCCTGGCGATCCGGCACGGCGTCCTGCCCAAGTCCCTGCACATCGACCGTCCCTCGACGCACGTCGACTGGGAGGCGGGCAACGTCCGCCTGCTCACCGAGGCCACCCCGTGGCCGGAGACCGGGCGGCCGCGCCGTGCCGGTGTCTCCTCCTTCGGCATCAGCGGCACCAACGCCCACCTCGTCATCGAACAGGCACCGGAGAACGAAGGCGCCGAGAGTCCGGAAGCGAGCCCGGCGACGGAGGAGCCCGAGAGCCCCGGTGCGGAGGACTCCGCCGCCACACCCACCGTCGTCCCCTGGACGGTGTCGGCCAAGACCCGCGCCGCCCTGGACGCCCAGATCGCCCGGCTCACCGGCGTCACCGGCGCCACCCCCCTCGACATCGGCCACTCCCTGGCCACCGGACGCGCCACCTTCGAACACCGCGCGGTCCTGCTGGCCGGTACCGAGGGAGAGCCCGTGGAGGCGGCCCGAGGCCGCGCCGTCGAGCGGACCCTCGCCGTCCTCTTCTCCGGCCAGGGCTCGCAGCGGGCCGGGATGGGACGTGAACTGTGCGCCCGCTTCCCGGTGTTCGCGGCGGCGCTCGACGAGGTCCTCTCCCTCCTCGACCCGCAGCTGGACCGCCCGCTGCGTGAGGTGATGTTCGCGGCGGAGGGCACCGACGAGGCGGCCCTGCTCGACACCACCGGATACACCCAGCCCGCGCTGTTCGCCTTCGAGGTGGCGCTGTTCCGCCTGGTCGCCTCGTGGGGCATCGCCCCGGAGTTCGTGGCCGGACACTCCATCGGTGAGATCGCGGCCGCGCATGTGGCCGGGGTGTTCTCGCTTGAGGACGCCTGCACGCTGGTCGGCGCCCGCGCCCGGCTCATGCAGGAGCTGCCCACCGGGGGCGCGATGGCGGCGATCCAGGCCACCGAGGCGGAGATCGCAGGGCGGCTGACCGACGGTCTGTCCCTGGCCGCCGTCAACGGCCCGGACTCCGTCGTCATCGCCGGACCCGCGGCGGAGGTGACCGCCCTGGCGGACGGCTTCGCCGCCGAAGGGCGCAAGACCCAGCGGCTCGCGGTCAGCCACGCCTTCCACTCGGCGCTGATGGAGCCGATGCTCGACGCCTTCCGCGAGGTGGCGAAGGGCCTTTCGTACGCCGAAACCCGTATCCCCGTCGTCTCCAACGTCACCGGCACCCTCGCCGAGCCGGGGCAGCTCCTCGCTCCCGAGTACTGGGTCAACCACGTACGCCGGACCGTGCGCTTCGCCGACGGTGTCCACGCGCTCGCCGCAGCCGGTGCTGACGCCTTCCTGGAGATCGGCCCCGGCGGTGTCCTCACCGCCCTCGCCCAGCAGACCCTCGACAGCCGCGACGGTGCCACGGACACCGTCGCGGCGCCCGCCCTGCGGGCCAAGCGCCCCGAGCAGCACGCCCTGCTGACCGGCCTCGCCCAGCTGCACGTCGCCGGGGTACGCGTGGACTGGGCCGCCTGGTTCCAGGGCACCGGAGCCGGCCGCGCCGACCTGCCCACCTACGCCTGGCAGCACCGCCGCTACTGGCCGCGCCCCCTGGCCCACGCCGCCGACATCCCCGGCGCGGGACTCACCCCGGCCGAGCACCCCCTGCTCGGCGCCGCCGTCTCCCTCGCCGGTGCCGAAGGCGTCCTCCTCACCGGCCGCGTCGGTCTGCGCACGCACCCCTGGCTGGCCGACCACACCATGGGCGGCATGGTGCTCTTCCCCGCCACCGGCTTCCTCGAACTGGCCGTGCGCGCCGGTGACCAGGCCGGATGCGGGCGCGTGCAGGAACTCCTGCTCACCACGCCCCTCGCCCTCGACCCCAAGGGCGCCGTCGCCGTCCAGGTCCGCGTCGGCACCCCCGAGG
>NZ_JASKYR010000263.1:0-10286 GCF_041028215.1 Streptomyces flavofungini | reverse complement strand
CTGCGCCTTCCGCTGCCCGTCGAGGTGACGGTGGAGCTGCCGGGGCGGGCCGGGGCGCCGGTGGAGTCGGCCGCGTACTTCGCGGTGAGCGAGACGCTGACCAACGCGATCAAGCACGCGGGCGCCCCCCTTGCCGTCGTCGGTGACCGCGATGCGCAGCATGCCGTCGCCGTGGTGCAGGTCGACCCAGACCCGCTCGGCGCCCGCGTGCTTGATCGCGTTGGTCAGCGTCTCGCTCACCGCGAAGTACGCGGCCGACTCCACCGGCGCCCCGGCCCGCCCCGGCAGCTCCACCGTCACCTCGACGGGCAGCGGAAGGCGCAGCGCGAGGGCCTGCACGGCGTCACCGAGGCCGCGCTCGGCGAGGACCGGCGGGTGGATGCCGCGGACCAGGTCGCGCAGTTCGGTGAGGGCCTCGCCGGAGTTCTGCCGGGCCTTGGCGATCAGCTCCTTGGCCTTGGCGGGGTTGGTCTCGATCATCGCCTCGATGGTGCCGAGGTCCATGCCCATCGCGACGAGCCGGGCCTGCGCCCCGTCGTGCAGGTCGCGCTCGATGCGGCGCAGCTCGGCCGCGGAGTTGTCCACGGCGTCGTGCCGGGTCTCGGTCAGCCGGTCGACGCGCTGGGCGAGCTGCCGCTCCCGCATGGCCGGGGTGGGCGCGAGGAACGCGCGGGAGAGCAGGAAGTGGGCCCGGACGAGGGCCGGGTTGACGAGGACACCGAGCAGGAAGAAACCCATGCCGAGCACGGCCGCCTGGTCGGCGGTGGTCTGCGAGGTGACGTGGATGAAGGCGAACCACTCGCCGCCGCCCGCCTCGTGGATCGGCTTCCACACGCCGAGCGCGAGCACCCAGCCGTAGACCATGTAGAGCAGCAGGGCCGGGGCGAGGATCACGACGACGGGTCCCGCGGTCATGTTCACGAAGAGCCACTGGAGGTCCCGCCAGGTCGCCGGGTCCTTCAGGAGCCGGGTGCAGCGCTCCACCTGTCCGGCGAGCCCGGGGCGCGGAGCGGCGGCGTAGGTGCGGTACGGGTCCTGGATGGTCACCCCGGACCAGGCGGCGGCCCTGGCCCGCTGCGCGTCGGCGTACGCGCGGGTGGCCGCGAGGACGGCGGGGGTGGTGAAGATGCCGAGCCCGATGAGGACGAGCGTGATCGAGACGACCGAGAGCACGAAGAGGACGGTCGCGCCCACCCAGGCGACGATCGCCAGATAGAGGCCCCGGGCCCCCGCGATCACTGCGTCCTTCAGCCTCGTCATGGCCGTCCGTCCCTCTCGTCAGCACCCCGTGCCGCCCGTCGCGTCCTGCGCCGGGCACGGGAACAGTCTCGCCCGTGCGGTGGACGCGGGTCATTGGGCCCTCCACCCGAGCGGTGGTGTACCTGACGACACCCCCCGGCCTCGCCCTGTGCTTCGGGCATTGGGGGGTTGCTCGGCTGGGGCGCCCCGGCCCGGATTCCTAGCGTGGTTCAGGTCTTAACCAACGCTTATTCGTGCAGGACTGAGCAGAACTGATGGGGGAGAGACGCCATGAGGCGGAACTTCGCGGCACGGCTCGGGGTGTGGAGCGCACACCACCGCAAGGCAGCCATTCTCGGCTGGCTGGTCTTCGTGGTGCTCGCCACGGTCATCGGCGGTGCCTCCGGCATGGTGACCGCCTCCGAGGACGAGATGGGGACCGGCGACTCGGGCCGCGCCGAGAAGATCCTCAAGGACGCGGGCATCGACGAGCCCGCCGGTGAGCTGGTCATGGTCTCCGCGCGCACGGCGGGCGGCTGGCGCGAGGCGGCGGCCGACCTCTCCACGGCGCTGACCGCGACCGGCGAGGTCCGCGGCGTCCAGGCGCCGCTGCCCTCGAAGGACGGCAGGGAGGCGCTGCTCCGCTTCGAGATCAAGGGCGCGTCGGACGAGGCGGCCGACCGCGTCCAGCCGGTGCTCGACGCGGTCGACGAGGCGCGTCAGAAGGCGGCGGACGGCGTCTCGGTGTACGAGTTCGGCGACGCCAGCTCCGAGAAGCACCTCTCCGACCTGCTCGCCGACGACCTGAAGAAGGCCGAGTTCACCGCGGTGCCGCTGGCCCTCGGCATCCTGCTCGTCGCCTTCGGCGCGGTGGTCGCAGCCCTGCTCCCGGTGGGCCTCGCGCTCACGGCGTGCGTGGCGGCGTTCGGACTGCTCTCCCTCGCGAGCCACCGCCTCCACCTCTTCGAGACCACGTACTCCGTGATGTTCCTGATGGGTCTCGCGGTCGGCGTCGACTACTGCCTATTCTATCTGCGCCGCGAGCGCGACGAGCGCGCCGCGGGGCGGGACGCGGAGACCGCGCTGCGGATCGCCGCGGCCACCAGCGGACGGGCCGTCCTGGTCTCGGGGCTGACGGTGATGGTCGCGATGGCCGGCATGTTCCTCTCCGGTCTGCTGCTCTTCAAGGGCTTCGCCGTCGCCACGATCCTGGTGGTGTGCGTGGCGATGCTCGGTTCCGTGACGGTCCTGCCCGCGCTGCTCGCGTCGCTCGGCGACCGGATCGAAGCGGGCCGCGTCCCGTTCCTCAACCGCCGCACCAGGAAGGGCGCGCAGGCCGGTGGCGCCCTCGCGGGCAAGGCCCTTCGGCCGGTGCTCGCCCGGCCGAAGGTGTTCGCCGTCGGCTCGGCCGTGCTGCTGCTCGCCCTGGCGGCGCCCGCGCTCGGCATGAGGACCGAACAGCTCGGCCTGGAGAAGCAGTTCGGCTCCGACGCCCCGCTCTCCGTCGCGTACAAGAAGATCACCGCAGAGTTCCCCGGCGGCCCGGCCCCCGCCCGCGTGGTCGTCAAGGCCGACGACGTCACGGCCCCCCGCGTGCGCTCCGCCCTTGACGGCCTCACCGAGAAGGCGGGCGAGGGCGCCGAACTCACCGTCCACAAGGCGGCGGGCGTCGCCGAGATCGCGGTGCCGCTGCCCGGTGACGGCACGGACGCCGCGGCCAAGCAGGCGCTGGGCGAGCTGCGCGACGACCTGGTCCCCGCCGCCTTCGACGGCCTCGCGGACCAGGGCGTCGAGGCGTACGTCGGCGGTGACCTGGCCTCATCCGAGGACTTCAGCGACCAGCTCAGCAGGGGCATCGTGCCGGTCTTCGCCTTCATCGCGGCGGTGACGTTCCTGCTGATGCTCCTCAGCTTCCGCTCGGTGGTCATCGCCGTGACGTCGATCCTCCTGAACCTGCTGTCCGTGGGCGCCGCGTACGGCGTCATGACGGCCGTCTTCCAGCACGGCTGGGGCGCGGAGCTGATCGGCTCGGAGAAGGTCGGCGCGATCGAGAACTGGATGCCGCTGTTCGTCCTCGTCGTCCTCTTCGGTCTGTCGATGGACTACCACGTCTTCGTGGTCTCCCGTATCCGCGAGTCCCGCGACCGGGGCATGGACAACCGGACCGCGATCCGCGAGGGCATCACGCGGACCGCGGGTGCGGTGACGGGCGCGGCCGTGATCATGGTGGCGGTCTTCGCGGTCTTCGGCACGCTGTCCATGCAGGACATGCAGCAGATGGGCGTGGGCCTCGGTGTCGCGGTCCTGCTCGACGCCACGGTGGTCCGCATGATCCTGCTGCCGTCCGTGATGACCCTGCTCGGCGAACGCAACTGGCACACCCCGCGCTGGCTCTCCTGGCTGCCGCGGATCTCGCACAGCGAGGAGATCCCGGCCGCGCGGCCGGGCCGCCACCCGGAGGAGGCGTACGCCGGACGCTGACCGCAGGCGGGCCGAGGCCCCGCCAGGACCGTCCCCCGGCGCGGGAAGGCGCCGGGGGACGCGGCGTGTGTCCGACGTGAGTCTCATACGGGTCGAGGCGCTGGCCGGGCGCCACCACCGGCCCTGGTCACAGGCCCAGCGCCTTCGCCTCCTTCTCCGGGGCGAGGCCGACGGCCGGGCGGTCCGGGCGCTGGGGCGGGGTGCCGCCGATGGAGCGGAGCCAGGTCCAGGTGTCCCGGACCGTCTCCTCGACGGGGCGGGTCCTCAGGCCCGACAGGATCGCCTTCTCCGAGGACGTCTTGTGCATCGTGTCGTGCAGCTCGCCGGGCGCCAGCCAGACCGGCAGCTCCGTCCACTGCTCGATGCCCGCGTCGAGCACCACGTCCGGCGCCGTCCAGCGCAGCGACGCCCCGGGCCCCGCCACCTCGGCGCACGCGTCGAGCAGCTCACCCATCGTGAACCGCCCCAGGGGACTGACCAGGTTGTACGGTCCGTGCAGCCCGGCAGCGCCCGCGTCGAGGACCCACTCGGCGAGGTCCCGCACATCGACGTACTGGATCTCGGAGTCGCGGGGCCCGGGGGCGAGGACGGGACCGCCGCGCGCGACCCGGTTCAGCCACCACGGCAGCCGCCCGATGTTCTCGTAAGGGCCGAGGATCAGACCGGCCCTGGCGAGCACCGTGCGCTCGGCGCCGAACCCGGCGACCGCGGCCAGCTCACCGCCCCGCTTGTCCTCCGCGTAGGCGGTCGCCTCCGCGTCCGGGTCGCCGTCCACCACGGGGTAGTCCTCGTCGGAGCCCGCCGCGCCCGGGTAGCGGTAGACGGAGGCGCTGGAGACGTAGACGTAGCGCTTCGCCCGGCCCGCGAGCAGCCGGGCCGAGGCGCGCACCACCCGGGGCGCCGCCGACCAGGTGTCGACCACGACGTCCCACTCGCCCTCGGCGAGCCCCGCGAGCCCGTCCTCGGCCGTACGGTCACCGTGCACGGCCCGGGCACCCTCGGGCGCCGCGTGACGGCCCCGGTGGAAGACGGTCACGTCCCAGCCCCGGGCGAGCGCCGCCTCGGTGACGGCGCGCCCCACGAACTCCGTACCGCCCAGCATCAGAAGTCTCATGGGGTGACTCTGCCCCGGGGCCCGCGCCGAGGGGAACTCCTTCTGCTCGCAGCAGAGTCACGCCCCCCTCGACGCCGCAGGTCAGCGGGCGGGCGGCACGTACTTGTAGCCGACCCGCCGTACCGTCTGGATCGTCCGGCGGTGCTCGGCGCCGAGCTTGCGCCGCAGCCGCGCGACATGGACGTCCACGGTGCGGCCGTCGCCGACGTGGCCGTAGCCCCACACGGTGGTCACCAACTGGTCTCGGGTGTGCACCCGGTGCGGGTGCGCCACGAGGTGGGCGAGCAGCTCGAACTCCAGGTACGTGAGGTCGAGCGGCCGCCCGTCGACCTCGGCGGCACGCCGCACGGGATCGATGGCGACGGGCCCCGAGGAGCCGGACGGGGCCGCCCCCCTGGGACCCGCCAGTACGGCCTCGGGCCCGCCGGACTCCTGCCCGGCGGCCTGCTCCTGTCCGGCGGGCACGAGGAGCAGATAGCCGACCATCGGCGGCTGGCCCGGCAGCGTCGGCAGGGCGTGCTGCGGCGCGGGCAGCCAGGTGGCGCCCGGCGGCAGGAGGTCGGGGATGCGGACGACCGTGCGGGCCTCGTCGGGGTCGACGGCCCGCAGCCGGGCGCGGCCGGACGGCAGGGGAGCGCCGACGGGGGCGGTCGCGGATGCGGCGGCGGAGGCGGAAGCGGAGAAGGAACGGGTGTTCGCCATGGTGAGGTCAGCTCTTTCGCGCGAAGAAGGAGTCGTCGAGAACGAGACGTACGTCGTGCGCGTCAGGCGAAGGCCGGTTGCGGCGGCTTCAGGCCGGGTGCAACGGCTTTACAGGGCCCGCGCGTTCATCGCGCGGCAACACACCCGGTCGAAGTCGTGATGCTGCCGGGAGGGCCAGAAGGGCTCAAGGTCATGACGACCCGTCGCGGTGTTCTGGTGGCTGCCCATGACGTCCATTGAAGCAGATGGGCCCGGAGCCGGTGATCCCCTCTCACCCACCGGGACGGCCGATGGACACTCCCTGGCCGGAAACCGGCGCTCCCCGGGCGGTCCGTCATGCCGGGACCGCCGGGGCCGCCGGGACTGCCGGGGAACGCCGGGGGCGCCCGCCGGACGGACCGGTGGGCGCCCTCGGCGGCGTAGCGGCGGCACGGCCGGGATCAGACCTGGCCCGCCTTCTCCAGGGCGGTGCAGCAGGTGTCGACGAGCAGGCGCGTCACGACGTAGGGGTCGACGTTGGCGTTCGGGCGGCGGTCCTCGATGTAGCCCTTCTGCTCCACCTCGACCTGCCACGGGATGCGGACCGATGCACCGCGGTCGGAGACGCCGTACTTGTACTCGTCCCAGGGGGCGGTCTCGTGCAGACCGGTCAGGCGGTCGTCGATGCCCGCGCCGTAGTTCTTGACGTGGTCCATCGGCTTGGAGCCCTCGCCGAGGGACTCGCAGGCGGTGATGATCGGCGCGTAGCCCTCGCGCATCGCCCGGGTGGAGAAGTTGGTGTGCGCTCCCGCGCCGTTCCAGTCGCCCTTCACCGGCTTGGGGTCGAGCGTCGCGGAGACCTTGAAGTCCTCGGCGGTGCGGTACAGCAGCCAGCGGGCGATCCAGAGCTGGTCGGAGACCTCCAGCGGGGCGAGTGGGCCGACCTGGAACTCCCACTGGCCCGGCATGACCTCGGCGTTGATGCCGGAGATGCCGAGACCGGCCTTGAGGCAGTTCTCCAGGTGGGCCTCGACGACGTCGCGGCCGAAGATCTCGTCGGAGCCGACACCGCAGTAGTAGCCGCCCTGCGCGGCGGGGAAGCCGCCGACGGGGAAGCCGAGCGGGCGGTCGCCCTCGAAGAAGGTGTACTCCTGCTCGATGCCGAAGACCGGCTCCTGCCCGGCGAAGCGGTCCGCGACCTCGGCGAGCTCCGCGCGGGTGTTGGACGCGTGCGGCGTCATGTCCGTGTTGAGGACCTCGCACAGGACGAGTACGTCGGCGCCGCCGCGGATCGGGTCCGGGCAGGTGTGGACGGGCTTGAGCACGCGGTCGGAGGCGTGGCCCTCGGCCTGGTTCGTGCTGGAACCGTCGAAGCCCCAGAGCGGCAGCTCCGCGCCCTTCACCTCGTCCGCGAGGATCTTCGTCTTGGAACGGAGCTTGGCGGTCGGCGCGGTGCCGTCGATCCAGATGTACTCAGCCTTGAAGGTCACGGGGCCTCATCCTCATAACGCTCGGTACGGCGCAGAACGTGCGGGTGCCGCGGTGCCGTGGTGATGCCCCGAAGAGTGGCAACCGGCCATTTCCCGGCCGTTGCTCTCAGGTGAACCCCGTGTTACCCGGGGCGGGTGTGGCCGGGCTCACGTGCCGGTGCGGGACAGCGCGTCCCGTACCGCCTCCTCGCTGCGGGCCACGACCGCCGTGCCGTCGTCCGCCGTGATGATGGGCCGCTGGATCAGCCTGGGGTGCTCGGCGAGCGCCGTGATCCAGCGGTCGCGGCCCGAGGCGTCGCGCGGCCAGGCCTTCCGGTCGGCGAGGCCGAGGTCCTTGGCGGCCTGCTCCTGGGTCCGCGCGATGTCCCAGGGTTCGAGCCCGAGCCGGCCGAGCACGGCACGGATCTCGTCCTCGCCCGGCACGTCCTCCAGATAGCGGCGCACGGTGTAGTCGGCGCCCTCCGCGTCGAGCACGCCGATCGCGCTCCGGCACTTCGAACAGGCGGGATTGATCCAGATCTCCATGCCGCACACGCTACCCGCGAACCACCCGTCACAGGGCCCTTCAGCGGCTCCGCAGACGGTTCTGTTCGAATACCGCAAACCCCGTCTGGCCAGGGATGATTGTCAGTGCTCGGCGGTAGAATCACAGTAGTGTTCGAGGGCGCCGACGGGGGGCCCCGATCGCGACAGGAGGATGCCCGTGCCCGCTGCCGCACTGAAGACGAAGTCCGTGTCCCAACCCGTCCTGATCGACCTGCCGTACGCACCACTGGAGAAGAGGCGACTGCCCGCGGGCCGTCCCCGCGAGTGGTACGTCAACCACAACCGACGCCTGAAGGCCATGCGCCTCGCGATAGCGCTGCTCGACTCGGGCGTCTATCTGCCCAACCAGGCGAAGAACAGCACGATCCGGCGGATGGCGGAGGACGTCGGCATCCACCCGCCGTCCGACATCACCTGCCACATGGTGCGCGCGCTGATGCGGTACAGCCGCTGAGCAAGTGCGGTGCGCGCGGGGGTGGTTGACCCGCGCGTACCGCCCCGCCATCCGTGCGTGAAGCGTGAACGACCCGTGAAGCACCCATGAACCCGCACTTCAATGCACACGATTCGGACGTTCTCGCAGGTGCGGCGGGCGTTTGCCGCGCGAGCCTGGGCGGTCGATTGTGCGATGGGTCATGCTGTGGCCATGACTTACCAGGACCCTGTCGGCGAACCGCCGCTCCTGACGACCGCAGAGCTGCCGGACGGTGCCCACATCCCCGTACGCGCCCTGCGCGCCCCCGAACCGGAGCGCTTCCTGCCGTCCGGCTCGGCACCGGCGCCGGGCCCGCCCCCGGCCCCCGCGGTACTCATCCTCCCCGCCATGGGCACGCCCGCCCGCTTCTACCGGCGCTTCGCGCACCGGCTGCACGAAGAGGGCCTGACGGTGCTCACCACCGATCTGCGCGGCCAGGGGGAGGCGACGCCGCGCGCCACCGACCCCGACGCGCTCGGCCACGGCTACCGCGAACTGGTCGAGGAGGATCTGCCCGCCGTCCTCGCCGCGGTCCGCGCGGAACTGGGTCCCGAGCCGCAGCTCCACCTCCTCGGCCACAGCCTCGGCGGCCAGCTCGCCCTGCTGTACGCCGCCTCGGGCCACGGCCCCGCGGTGGACGGCGTCATCCTCGTGGCCTCGGGTTCCGTCCACTTCCGCGCGTACGGACCGCTGCGCGGCCCCGCTCTGCTCCTCGGTGAGCTGCTGGTCGCCGGGGTGTCGACGCTGCTCGGCCGCTGGCCGGGGTCCCGGCTCGGCTTCGGCGGCGACCAGCCCAGGGGCGTCATGCGCGACTGGGCCCGGCAGGGACGCACCGGCCGGTACGCCCCCAAGGGCTCCACGCTCGACTACGAAGCGGCCCTCGCCGGACTCGGACTCCCGGTGCTCGCCGTCTCCGTGGAGCACGACACCTTCGCCCCCGGCGCCGCCCTCGACCACCTGCTCGGCAAGGTGCCCCGGGCGCGGCTCACCCGGCGCCACTACACCGCGCAGGAGGCGGGCGCCCGCCTGGACCACTTCGCCTGGGCGAGAGCGGGCGGCGGCCTCGCCAAGCAGGTCGCGGCGTGGGCGACGGCGGAGGAACGGAGCTTCGTGGAACGGAGCTTCGGCTAACGGCGTCGTCCGGAAGGTCGCCTCCGCCTCTGCCTCCGCCCTCGGCTCCCGCTAGCGGATCTGCTCCGGGGTGACCGTCAGCCACCGCTTGTCGGCGGTCACCTTCTGCCCCAGCTCCCGCTGGCGCGCGGCGTTCTTCCTCTTCATCCCGTCGAGCTGCTCCATGTACGCGTCCTTGCGGTTGACCCAGACCCGTACGCCGCCGTGCGCCACGTCGGCCGAGTGGAAGAGCATCGGCCCGTCGCTGACCGGGGTGTCACCGGCGGCGAGGATCGGCTTCTTCCACTCGTCGATGTAGGTGCTGATGGCGGCGGGCTTGCCCTCGTACCAGGTCAGCGGCGCCCAGAGGTGGGGCGTGAGCTCGCGCTTCATGAGCGCGGCGCGCTCCTTCTCGCCGAAGCGCCCCTCGGCGATCTCCTTGCGGGAGCTGGTGACGTCCCCGGTCCCGCGGTCCTTGAGCTGGAGGGCGACTCCGATGACGTTCTGCGGCTTGACGCCGTAGCCGTACTTCGGGTCGGCGAGGACCATGCGGACCAGGTCCTCACTGGCCGCGCTGACGACGTACACCTCGATGCCGTGGGCGCGCAGGGTCCTGTAGAGCTGCCGCATGCCGCGGGAGAACTCCGGCGGCTTCACCTCGGTCCGGGTGAGCTTTCCGTCCTCGCCGTAGTACTCGGCCGGGACCGGCTTCTTCCGTGCGAGGAGCTCGTCGACGTACCCCTTGAGCTCCTTGAGCGTGAACCCCGAGAAGATCTGCGCGGCCCACGGGTAGCAGACCTGGTCATCCACCGCGCAGAGCCGGTTGTAGTAGCTGTAGAGGCTCTCCTTGTGCTTGGCGGTGTCCTTGAAGGGGATGACCTTCAGGGAGGGGGCCATGGACTTCCGGGTGAGCACGCCCTTCATCTCCAGGAAGGGCAGCAGCGACTCCTCCAGGTCATTGCGGTACGTGGTGTTGTCCGCGTCGAAGACGGCGTAGGCGCCCTTGTGGTCGTTGGCCGCGATGACCTTGCCGAGCTTCTCGGCGACGGGCTTCGGCCAGTGCGTGAGCTCGCCCGCGGCGTTCCTGGCGGAGGCGGCCTCGGCCCCCGAGGCGGGCCAGAGCGCGCCCCCCGCGACCACGGCACCCGCG
>NZ_JASKYR010000262.1:0-9530 GCF_041028215.1 Streptomyces flavofungini | reverse complement strand
CCGCAGGAGAACCGCATGGCCCAGCACCAGCGCACCACCGCCACCCGCAGACGCGCCCGCATCGCCGCGGCCGTCGCGCTGACGGGAGGACTGCTCACCGTCACCGCCACCACCGCGTCGGCCGCCGAGCCGCCCACCGCGGCGCGGCCCAGCACCAGCGCACCACCGCCACCCGCAGACGCGCCCGCATCGCCGCGGCGACGGCCGCGGCCGCCGCGCTGACGGGAGGACTGCTCACCGTCACCGCCACCACCGCGTCGGCCGCCGAGCCGCCCACCGCGGCGCGGCCCGACGACGCCGACTTCAACGGTGACGGCGTCGCGGACCTCGCCACCTCCGCCACCGGCGCCTTCGTCAGCGGCAAGGAGGGCGCGGGCCAGGTCGCCGTGACGTACGGCGGCACGCGTCCGCGCCACGTCACGTACAGCCAGAACAGCCCCGGGGTGCCCGGCAGCGCCGAGAAGGGCGACTTCTTCGGCGGCGACACCGCGTACGGGGACTTCGACCGCGACGGCTACGACGACCTGGCGATCGCCGCGACCGGCGAGGACGTCGGCTCCGACGCCGACGGCGGCACCGTACAGATCCTCTGGGGCTCCAGGAGCGGCCTGTCCGGCGGCACCACGCTGAAGGACCCGCGCCCCACCAAGCACGACTTCTTCGGCGCCCCGATCCAGGCGGGCGACTTCAACGGCGACGGCAAGGACGACCTCGCCATCGGCTCCAGGTCGGGCGCCGCCACCATCGACATCTACAAGGGCGGCCTCACCCGCGGGGGCGGCACGGGCGGCCACTACACCGTCACCCCGCCCATCATCAGCGGCGAGGACGCGGGCCCCTTCAACCTGCACTCCGGCGACATCAACGCCGACGGCAAGGACGACCTGATCGTGGACGGGTTCTCGACCGCCGACGAGTACAACGCCAACCTCTGGCTCCCCGGCAGCTCGCGCGGCGTCACCACGACCGGCGTCCAGCGGCTGCCCGGCGGCCACATCACCGACGTGGGTGACACGGACAGCGATGGCTACGGCGACATCATCATCGGCTTGACCTGGGACGACGGCATCGCGGGTGCCCACAAGGGCGGCAGCGTGCACGTGGTGAAGGGCAACGCCAACGGCCCCTACGGCGGCAGCGACGTCATCACGCAGGACACCCCCGGCGTGCCCGGCAGCGGCGAGAAGGGCGACTCCTTCGGCGCGGAGCTCGACCTCGGCGACATCAACGGCGACGGTCATCTGGACCTGGTCGTGGGCACGCCGGGCGAGAACCTGGACGGCGTCACCGACGCGGGCTCCATCACCGTCGTCTACGGCGCGGCGGACGGCTCCGGCCTCTCCACCGAGGGCTCGGTCCTGCTCAGCCAGAACACCGCGGGCGTCCCCAACACCAACGAGAAGAACGACTTCTTCGGCTCGGACGTCCACGTGGACGACCTGAACGACGACGGCCGCGGGGACATCGCCGTCGGCGCGCTGGGCGAGAACGGCGGCAACGGCGCGCTCTACCTCCTGAACTCCAAGCCGGACGGCACCCTCTCCGGCACGTCCGGCGTCTACACCTCCACGCTCGGCATGTCCGACGCGGGCACCCCGCGCCTGGGCGCCAACTTCGCCGACTAGCGCCCCCGTACCTCGTACTTCGTACTTCGTACCCCCGTTTCCCGTTTCCCGTTTCCCGAAGAGTTGGAGAGTTCCGTGCGTCGACGCACTCTCGCCCTCGCCGCGGCCGCCGCGCTGGCCGCCACCGGTCTCACCCTGCCCGTCGCGGCCACGGCGGGGGCCGCCCCCGGCAACTCCGTGCGGAGCGACTTCGACGGGGACGGGTACGCCGACCTCGCCGTCGGCGTGCCCAGCGCCACCGTCAACGGCAAGGCCAAGGCCGGTGCCGTGAGCGTCGTCTTCGGCGGTCCCGGCGGCCCCGGGTCGAGCAATGTGCGCCGCATCACCCAGGCCACCGTCGAGGTGCCCGGCACCCCGGAGGCAGGTGACCGCTTCGGCGGGGCGCTGACCACGGCTTATGTGGACGACGACAAGTACGCGGACCTCGTCATAGGCGCCCCCGGCGAGGACATCGACGCCAGGACCGACGCCGGTTCCGTCACCGTCCTGTACGGCACCGGTGACGGCTTCGCCCTGGCCAACACCGCCGCGCGGGGCGCGAAGTCCGGCGACGCGTACGGCAACGCCCTGGCCGCCGCCGACTTCACCGGCGACGGCGACGTGGACCTGGCGGTCGGCGGCAAGGACCAGGTCGTCGCCAACTTCAACCCCTTCGCCGCCCGCACCGAGCGCCTCATGGCCGACCGCATGGGCGGCCGCGCCCCCGTCATGACCACCGGCGACTTCGACTCCGACGGCCGCGACGACCTCGCCGTCGCCTTCTACACCCAGAACCAGCCCTATACGCAGTCCCACGTGCAGGTGCACACCTACAACAAGGCCGAGGGCGCCTTCGGCCTGACCTGGAGCAGCGACAACAGCGCCGCGAACGCCCTCGCCGCCGGTGACTTCAACGGCGACGGCCGCGACGACCTCGCCCTCGGCAACTGCCGCGAGATAGCCGACGAGAACATCGACGACCCCTGCGGCCCCGAGGAACTCACCAAGGGCGGCGGCATCCACATCCACTACGGCGGCGCCGACGGCCTCATCTGGGAGGGCCAGACCCTCAACCAGGACACCCCCGGCGTCCCCGGCATCGCTGAGAAGGGTGATGACTTCGGCAACGCCCTGACCGCCGCCGACCTCGACGGCGACGGCAGGGACGACCTGATCGCGGGCGCCCCCGGCGAGGCGATCGGCAGCGCGGCGCGCGCGGGCGCGGTCACCGTCCTCAAGGGCGGCAAGAACGGCATCCTCGACACCTCGGGCGGCGCGGACTCGGTCGCGTACCAGCAGAACACCGCGGGCGTCCCGGGCACCGCCGAGAAGGGCGACGCCTTCGGCACGACCCTCGCCACCACCGACTACGACGGCGACGGCCGCCCCGACGTCTCCGTCGCGGCCCCCGGCGAGAACGCCTCGTCGGGCGGCGTCTGGAACCTTCCGGGCGGCGCCACGCGCGGCAGCACGGCGGTCACGCCCAGGTCCATCGGCCTGCCCGCGTCCTCGCACCCGTTCGCGTACGGGGCCGTGATCGGCTGACCCAGGGAACGCGTCGGTACCTGTGGCAAACCCTTCAGGGTTCCCCTAGGGGTTGTCACAGGTCGGCCGCAAAGCCTCTCTCCTCCCGAGGAGGGACGACCCCACCCCCCAAGACCAGGTACGTTCGATTCGTGGCTGGATTCAGGATCGGACGCGGCCGGGACAACCGCGCCCCGCAATCGCGACCGCAACAACACCCGCGGCAGCAGCCGTACGGACAGCAGGCCCCCCAGGGCCAGCAGCAGCCGTACGGCTACCCACCCGTACCGCCGAACGCGCAGCAGGGCGGTGGCCCCCGGTACGGAGGCGGCCCCCAGGGCGGCGGACACCCGCAGGGCGGTGGTCCCCAGTACGGGGGCGGTCCGCGGTACGGCGGTGGCGGCGGGCAGTACGGCAGCGGCGGCCAGCAGTGGCCCCAGGCCGGTGGTGGCGATGGCGGTGGCCAGGGCGAGCCCGAGTACTTCGGCGGCGACCAGGGTCACGGCCCCCAGGGCGGCCATGACCCGTACGCGGCCAACAACCCGGGGCACACCCAGGCCTTCTCCATCGGCGAGGACCCCTACACCCAGGGCGACACCTACCGCGCGGGCCAGGCAGCCGCGGCGCCGATGGGCCCGCGGCTGCACTGGAAGGACCTGCTGCGCGGCATCGTGCTGCGCCCGAACCCGACCTTCCTCCAGATGCGGGACTACGCGATGTGGGCCCCGGCCGTCATCGTCACGTTCCTCTACGGCCTGCTGGCGATATTCGGCTTCGACGACGCCCGCTCGGACGCGATCAACGCCACGCTCTCGTCGGCGGTCCCGTACGTCCTGACCACCGGCGTCGCGATCACCATCAGCGCCTTCGTCCTTGGCGTGGTCACCCACACCCTGGCCCGGCAGCTCGGCGGTGACGGCGCCTGGCAGCCGACGGTCGGCCTCTCCATGCTGATCATGTCCCTCACGGACGCGCCCCGCGTGATCGTGGCGCTGTTCCTGGGCGGCGGCCAGCCCTTCGTCCAGCTCCTCGGCTGGGCGACGTGGATCGCGGCGGGCGCGCTGCTCACCCTGATGGTGAGCAAGTCCCACGACCTCCCGTGGCCGAAGGCGCTGGGCGCGGCCTCGATCCAGCTCCTGGCGATCCTGTCGATCATCAAGCTGGGCACGTTCTAGCGCACGCGCGGACGGCCACGAAAGGGCCCCGGGGGACTGTGTCCCCCGGGGCCCTATCCGTACCGCCTACCGCCTACCGCCTGCTTCACTCATCTACTGGAGGAGCTGGCGCCTGCGCCTCAGGCGTCGAGAACCTGCCCGGCGCGCTTGACGACGGGCGGCTCGACGCTCCACGGGAAGTTGATCCACTCGTCGGTGCGCTTCCACACGTACTCGCACTTCACGAGCGAGTGCGACTTCTCGTAGATGACGGCGGAGCGCACCTCGGCGACGTGGTCGAGGCAGAAGTCGTGGACGAGCTTCAGCGTCTTGCCGGTGTCGGCGACGTCATCGGCGATGAGCACCTTCTTGTCGGTGAAGTCGATGGCGTTCGGGACGGGCGCGAGCATGACGGGCATCTCCAGCGTCGTCCCCACCCCCGTGTAGAACTCGACGTTCACCAGGTGGATGTTCTTGCAGTCGAGTGCGTACGCGAGCCCGCCCGCGACGAAGACGCCACCGCGGGCGATGGAGATGATCACGTCGGGCTGGTACCCGTCGTCGGCGACGGCCTGCGCGAGCTCGCGCACCGCCTGGCCGAACTTCTCGTACGTAAGGTTCTCGCGCACGTCACTCATGCTGGATGTCACACCTGTGTCCGATGGAAATTGAGGAAGGACCGCGAGGCGGTCGGCCCGCGCTGCCCCTGATAACGCGACCCGTACCGCTCCGACCCGTACGGCGACTCGGCGGACGAGGTGAGCCGGAACAGACACAGCTGCCCGATCTTCATCCCGGGCCAGAGCTTGATCGGCAGGGTCGCGAGGTTCGAGAGCTCAAGGGTCACGTGCCCGCTGAACCCCGGGTCGATGAACCCGGCGGTGGAGTGCGTGACGAGCCCGAGCCGCCCGAGACTGGACTTCCCTTCGAGCCGACTGGCGAGATCGTCCGGCAGGGAGATGACCTCATACGTCGAGGCGAGCACGAACTCGCCGGGGTGCAGGATGAACGGCTCGTCGCCCTCGGGCTCGACGAGCCGCGTCAGGTCGGCCTGCTCGACGGAGGGGTCGATGTGGGGGTAGCGGTGATTCTCGAACACCCGAAAGTAGCGGTCGAGCCGCACGTCGATGCTTGAGGGCTGCACCATGGATTCGTCGTACGGGTCGATCCGCACCCGTCCGGAGTCGATCTCGGCCCGGATGTCCTTGTCTGAGAGAAGCACGCACCGAGGATACGCAGAGCGCGGGGGCCGACCGCAATCACCTGCGAACACGCCGCTGCCGCCGCGCCCGCCCTCGCGCTCTCCCGCTACGTCCTCCCGCTACGTCCTCCCGCTACACCGTTTCGCTACGTCCTCCCGCTACGGCTTCTGCGAGGTGACGGGCACAGAGTGCCGGAGGCGGGCGCAGCGCGGACATCGGATGAGCCGCCCGGGACCGAGCCGGTCCGCCTTCTGCATCGGGAACGACGCGGTGCTGAACACGTGCCCCTCGGCACATCGGACGACGGTGTGCTCCATCAAGTCCCTGAGTCCCTTCCCCAAAGCCGTAATTGGACCCGTACCGCCGACTGCGCACGCGGTGACCACGCGGTATCCATGCGGTACTCATGCGCCTCGATCCCGTCCCCGGGTGGGCGCCGAAACCACACATTACGGTACGAAAGGGGCACCTCTCCAGGCGCCACGACCACCCCTCACGGTACGCCCCAACTCCCTCGCCCCGCACGGCGCATCMCCCCCTTCCTCCCGCCCCCGGACAGCACTCGGGCCCCATGGCGAAAGCGCCTGGGGCCCGGTATGAGGTACAGTGTGCGACGTTACGACACCGCTTCTGGCGGCGTCTTTCGCGGGTGTAGTTTAGTGGTAGAACATCAGCTTCCCAAGCTGAGAGTGCGAGTTCGATTCTCGTCACCCGCTCTTTTTGAAGCCCCAGGTCAGCGACCTGGGGCTTGTTTGTTTCTAGGTCGTTTCGACGTTTGGCCGCGCACCCGCGCCGGAGCATTGGGCGCACAGAGGGTACGAGCGCCTTGCGGGTGCAGTCCATCCAGGTTGCAGCGCGGCGCTGACCTGCGGCCAGCAAGGAGTTCACGCGGTGGGAGCACTCAGCCCGCCGTTCCATGGCGGCTCCACACACCCCCGTATCACGCTCTGGCAGTCAAGAACCAAGCCCCTTGCAGGTCGCGCGCTTGGCCGTCGTCGGATCTTGTGTCAGAGCGGGAGGTCGTCGGGTAGCACCCGGAACGCCTTGTGGGGACCCAACGGCCGTACGGCCCGGAAGTCCCGACGGTCGAGGGTGAGGATCGCGTCGGTGTCGTATTCGGCGGCGAGCGCCGCATGCACGGCGGTGGCGAGGTTCAGGTCGAGCGTGCCGCAGCGGACTCGGACGGACTGCGCGGCGGCCAAGTGGTCCTGCGTGATCGCGGGCATGACGATCCGGCCCCGGCCCATCCACCGCCGCAGGTCATCGATCGCGCTGACGGCGGCTGCGCGCCCCAACTCGCGCGTGGCCACGTGATCGAGTTCCGCCAGCAGGAGCGGGGACATCACCAGGAGAGCGGCCGCCATGATCGCCTCGTTCGCCGCTCCGTGTCCTGGGTGCGTCGAGTCGAGAGCGGCCAGGAGGCCGGACGTATCCGCGATGACGATAATCACGCGGCGGTTCTGGGGTCTCTCTCGCGGGGGACCGTATCGGCGACCGCGTCACGGACCTCAGTCTTGATCGGCGTGCGCCCCGACCCCTCGAACGTCCGCGAGAAAAGGGGTTCGTCCCAGACGCGGTTCGCCATGGCCGCGAGATGGATCCCCTGTCGGACGATCTCGGCCTCGCTTATGCCCCTCCGCTTGGCCGCCTCCTTGATGACCGCCAGGTCTTCGGGGTCGGCATAGACATTCGTACGCTTCATGGACATGCACCAAGAGTGGTCCATGTACTGGATTGCTGTACGGAAGTTAGCCGCGGGCCTCGGCTGGACCACGCCGCAAGGCTCAGCGCGGGCCGTGGCAGGATGTCGACCGGTCTCGGCCCCTCAGGCGCCGGTGGGAGCCGTTGCTCCACGTCCGGCTGCGTAGACTGCTTCGTTCTGTCCCTCTGTTCGCGACGGAGTTCTCGACCATGGCTTTGGCCCCTTATCGGCTCGTTTGGCTGGCCCTCTGGGTCGAAGCGTCGTCTGCGGAGAGCGCGGCGTTCGCCGAGCACTTCCGCGCGGCTCTCGCACCCCACGGGGAGGTCGTCGTGCATGCTCGGGGGCCGTTCCCCCGTACCCCGGAGATGCTGCACTTCGAGATCGACCTGACGCCGCGCGCGTCCGCCGCCGAGTGCCTGCGAGCCCTCGGCTTCGACTGGGTCGGACACGGCTGGGAACGGCCGACCGACGGCAGGGCCTTTCTTCACCCTGCCGTGTACGGCGCCGAGGCCGGTGAGATGGAGGCGGCGGCCGCTCCACGGTTCGGGATGGGGGACGTCGTGAGGGTCCTTGATTCCCCTGATGCCCGCGAACTGGGGCTGGTCGACGCGGAAGTGATCGTCGGGTCCCCCGACTACGACACCGACACCGAGCCCCAGTGCAGGACGTGGCGCTATTCCGTACACGTCGAAGGACAGGACGAGACGGAGGACCTCTCCGAGGGCGATCTGGAGCCGACCGGCCGACGGGTGCAGCTGTACGGAGAGCGCATCAGCGTCACTCGCGATGGTGTGGTGACGGGGCCGCCCTCGCCCTCAGGGACAGCCTGACTGCCGGCGGCGTCCATGCGGCACGAAGGGGCCCCGGACAGTGCCCGCCCGACGCGTCCGGCGCGTCAGTGAGAGGGGGGGACAGTACGCTGGGCGAAGCGGGATCAGGCCCGTCGCACAGTGTCCGGGAGGCATGCCATGGCGGCTGAGATGGTGGCCCCGGCGTGGATGCACGAACAGATCACGGCGGAGCAGTACGAGTCGTGGTCCGAGGAGCAGTGCGCCGGCATCGAAATCGTGGACGGAATGGTCGTCGTGAGCCCCAGCGCGTCCAAGCGGCACAACCGGCTGGCCCGGATCCTCGCGAACGCGCTGGATGCCGCGGCAGGTCCTGACTGGAACGCCGACACGGACTTCGACGTCCGCTTGCAGGACGTCCCGCTCACCAACCGCCGTCCCGATGTCATCGTCTACCGCGCGGACACGATCGACGTCACGCCCACCCGGCCCGAGCACGTCCTGCTGGTGGTCGAGGTGGTGTCGCCGGGGTCGGAGACCACGGACCGGATCGTGAAGGTCGACCAGTACGCCAAGGCCGGGATCGGCTTCTACTGGCGCATCGAGCAGGCCGCGACGGGCACGCCGTTGGTGTACACGTATCTGCTCGACCCGGCGACGAGGACGTATCGGGAAGGGGATGTCTTCACGGGCGTCCTGAAGATCACCGCCCCCTTCGTCGCGGAGATCGATCTCGGGCAGGTCTGAAGCCGTCGCAAGGCAGGCACGAGGGGGTGTGACGGCTCCTCGGTCCTCGGGCGGTCTGTGGACTGCTTCCTATAGCTTCGGGGAGGCGGGTCGCCAGCGAGAAGCCGGGGCCCGGGGGCTGCGGCTCCGGGTCCCCGAGCGCCGGCATGACGGCGCGCCGTACCGCCACGAAGCGGGGCCCGTCGCTCTCACCCGCCGAGGAGACCGCGGGCGGGTCTCCGAGGAGTGTCGTCAGTTCCACGCCGAGGCCGTGCGACAGCGCGTGCAGCGTCGGCAGCCGTGCCGAATGTTTCCGCCGCTGCTCCAGCTGCCGGATCACGTCCACGCAGACGCCGGAGCGCTCGGCCAGATCCTCCTGCGTCAACGAGGCCAGGCGCCGGAGGCGCCGCAGGGTCCGACCCAAGTCATCGTCAGCCACGCAATCAAGGTACGCCGCTGCCTGTGGTGGGCGAGGTGCTACAGCATGTCCGGGCACGACAACTGCCGAACGGGCGGAGGTCGCATGGTCGTGAGAGAGGAGCAGCCCTGGTCATGGATGCGAGTCGCGGCGTGGAGGGTGCCCAGGGTGTCCTGGGGTTTGAGTTGGTACCAGACGGGGCTGGGGACGGCGGGGTTCGGGGAAGTCGTCGTGGAGCGGTGTGCTGTTTATCGGCCGCTTGAGAGAGGGATGGACGCCGTTCGGTTGAGTGGAGACGCTTATCCGGAGACTGTTTTCCGGGGGAAGCGCAGGTCGGGACAGCCCCCCCCCCCCCCCCCCCCCCTGAGAGAGGAGCAGCCCTGGTCATGGATGCGAGTCGCGGCGTGGAGGG
>NZ_JASKYR010000261.1:0-9892 GCF_041028215.1 Streptomyces flavofungini | reverse complement strand
ATCTACACATCGGGGACGACGGGAAACCCCAAGGGAATAGCCGTCGAACACCACTCCATCGTCAATACGGTGACGTGGCGCAACTCCTACTACGGATTCGGCCCCGACGATGTGACCCTGGCCATTCCAAGACCGTCGTTCGACAGTGCGGTGGCGGACACCTTCTGTGCCCTCACCTCCGGAGCGCGACTGCTCCTGCCGCGCAGGGACCGCATCACCGACCGCCCCTATCTGACGGGTCTGATGGAGCATCGGGGCGTCTCGCACTTCCTCATCACCCCCGCGCTCTACCGGCGTCTGCTCGGCGGCATGGAGGCCCAGCGGGTGAAATCCCTGCGCAGCGTCACGATAGCGGGCGAATGGTTCGCTCCGAGCCTGACCCAGGAGCATTTCCTGCGCCTCCCTGAAGTGCGTCTGTACAACGAGTACGGCCCGTCGGAGAACGCTGTCTGCTCCACCGTCCACCCCCTCGCGGCCACCGACGAGAGCGTGCTCATCGGAAAGCCGATCGACAACACCGAGGTATTCGTCCTCGACGAGGACGGCGCCCTGGTGGAGCCGGGCGGTATCGGCGAACTCCATCTCGCAGGGGAGAATGTCGCCCGGGGTTATCTGGGCAATCCCGAACTGACCGCTGAGCGGTTCATCACGCCCTCCGTACCCCCGGCCGCGGGAAAGCGGCTCTACCGCACCGGGGACATCGTCCGCCTCCTTCCGGGCGGCGATCTCCAGTTCATCGAGCGCCGTGACGGACAGGTCAAGATCCGCGGCCGACGGGTGGAACTGGGCCACGTGGCGCAGATCCTCTCCAAGGACGACACGGTGCGCCACGTGCACCTGGTGCGGCGCGACACCGACTCCGAGACGCCGCTCCTGATCGCCTTCGTCGAGGGCCCCGAGGCCCGCGACCTCGACCGGTTGCGCGCACTGGCACGGGACAACCTGCCGGAGTACATGGTGCCTTCCGCGTTCGTCCCGGTCGACGCCGTGCCGCTGACCACGCACGGCAAGGTCGACGAGGCGGCCCTGAGCGTCCTGTACGAAGCGGCCGTCGGCCGCGGCGGCCCCGAGCCGCAGCCGACGACGGAGACGGAAGCCGTGCTCCTCGGCATCTGGCAGAAGCTCTTCACGCCCCTGCGCATCGGCCTGGACGACGACTTCTTCGACCTCGGCGGCGACTCCCTGGGCGTGATGGACCTCGTCTCCGGCGTCGAGGAGCACTTCGGGGTCCAGCTCGACAACTCGGCTGTCTACACGGACCGGACGATCCGGAGTCTGGCCCGCATCATCGAGAACCGACCGAACGACAAGGCGGACGCATCTTGAGCGGAAAACGCGGTACGGATTCCCTATTCACCGGTGTCGACTACGACGTGGTCATCGCGGGCGGCGGCCTTGCCGGGCTCTGCCTGGCCAAGCAGCTCAAGGACGCGTACCCGGCGCTCTCCGTCCTCGTCTGCGAGCGTGAGCGCTCCCCGATCCCGCTGTCGGCGTTCAAGGTGGGCGAGTCGTCCGTCGAGGTGGGCGCGTACTACTTCGCCCAGGTCATCGGATTGCGCGACTACCTTGAGGAGCAGCAGCTGGAGAAGCTGGGCCTGCGGTACTTCTACGGCGGCGGCTCCGGGCTCCACGAGGAGGCCGAGTTCGGCGTCGAGCGCTTCCTGCCCGCGAAGTCCTACCAGCTCAACCGGGGCTCCCTGGAGGAGCATCTGCGCGTGGTGGCGCAGGAGGCCGGGGCCGTGCTCACGCAGGGCGTCAAGGTCCTGGACATCGAGCTCGGCGAGGGCGAGGCGCCGCACAAGGTCACCTACCAGCCCGAGGGCGACGGCGAGCAGGGGCCGACCACCGTCACCGGACGCTGGGTCGTCGACGCCACGGGCAGGCACCGGCTGTTGCAGCGCAAGCTCGACCTGACCAAGCGCTACCCCAAGCCGCACAACTCGGTCTGGTTCCGCCTCGAAGGCCGTCTCGACACCGACGAGGTGGTCGGCGCCGAGCACACCGAGTGGCACGACCGCATCCGCGAGCCGCGGTGGAACTCCACCAACCACTTCATGTTCGAGGGCGGCTGGGTCTGGGCCATTCCGCTCGCCCCCGACCACACCAGCGTCGGCATCGTGGTCTCCGACGACCTGCACCCGGTGACCAAGTTCAACCGGATCGAGAAGGCCATCGACTTCGTGGTCGAGCGGGTCCCCGGCTTCGACCCGGCCATCCGCGAACTGCCGGTCCTGGACTTCCGCGTCCTGAAGAACTACAGCCACTCCTCGCAGCAGGTCTTCTCGCAGGACCGCTGGGCGTGCGTCGGCGACGCCGCGGTCTTCGCCGATCCGTACTACTCGGTCGGCTCCAACCTGATCGGCTACGCCAACAGCTTCGTGACCGAGATGGTGGGCCGGGACGCCGGTGCGACCTTCGACGAGGGCTTCGTCCGCTACGCCAACCGGTGGTTCCTCTCGCTGGCCGAGGGGCTCACCATGAACATCCAGGGCTCGTACGCCTTCCACGACAACGCGGTGATCATGTCGTTGAAGACGATCTGGGACTACTACGTGGGATGGTCCTTCTCCGACCCGCAGTTCTACGGCAAGACCTTCCTCGACGAGTCGGCGAGCACCACGCTCAGCGCGCTCGGCGCCCACGCGGTGGCCACCCAGGGCACCATCATGAACCTGTTCAAGGCCTGGTCGAGCAGGTACCAAGGGGTCTTCGAGTTCGACTACATCGACTACTACGACGACCTGCCGACGCTGGCCCGGCTGTTCACCCAGAATCTGCCGGGCCCGGAGACACCGCCCTTCGGCGAGGTGCTCACCAGCGTCCGCGACGGCCTGGAGCGCATCGAGGAACTGGCCCACGTCATCTTCTACCTGGCGCTCGAAGACGCGCTGCCCGAGCGCCTGGAGGAGATCCGCGGCCGGGGCTGGCTCAACGTGTCCGCGCTGAGCCTGGACCCGGAGCGCTGGGAGAAGGACGGCCTGTTCGCGCCGAAGAGCAAGCCGCGCCTCGATGAGGTCAAGGCGCTGGAGGAGGAGCTGCGGGCCCTGTACCGCACTCCCGCGGCCGTCACGCGGTAGCGGGCGGGCCGGCGCGGGCCGCACACGCCGAAGGGGCGGAGGGGGCGACACCCCCTCCGCCCCCTCCGTGGTTCAGAGCCTGTGTCATCTCCCCGGCCGGGCGTGCGCCGCCTGGCCGGGGATATGACACAGGCTCTCAGCGCCGGGTCCGTCCCGCGGTCGTCACGGCTTTGGCGGAACCGCCGGGAGCGCCGACCGGGCCGTGGCCGCCGCCGATCGTCTCGTTCTTCCCCCAGACGCGCTCGACCAGCCTCAAGAGGGGCTGGGTGAGCAGCGTGGTGGCGATCGCCATCAGCACGAGCACGGTGTAGAGGGGGCCGCTCAACAGGCCCGCCTGGAGTCCCGCCTGGAGGGCGATGAGCTCGGTGAGCCCCCGGGTGCTCAGCAGGACACCGATGGTCATCGAGGTCCTGCTGTCCAGCTTGGACATGCGGGCCGCGAGCGCGCCTGGCAGCACCTTGGCGAGGACCGCGAGCAGCGTGACGCCGACGAGGACGCCCATGGCGGTGCCGTCCAGGGCGCCGATCGAGACGCTCCGGCCCGAGACCACGAAGAAGAACGGCAGCAGCAGCGATCCGATGCTGTCGAGCGAGCGCACCAGGTCGGGGCTGAGGGTGCCGTCGGGCTCCCGCGGGGTGACCACACCCGCCAGCAGTGCGCCGAAGATGACGTGCAGGCCGAGTGCGCTGGTCGCCCACGCGGCGGCGAAGGCGAAACCGGTCAGGACCGAGAGCCGGGCCGCCGAGGAGACACCCGGTGAGCGCAGGAGCCGCCGCAGCAGCAGCCGCGCGGGCCAGACCATCACGGCGATGAGCACGACAAGGAGGATCAGCCGCACCGGCAGGGACATCCCCGACCCGTCGCCGCCCGCCATGATGGTGCCGAGCAGGACCGCCCAGCCCACCACGTCGATCAGGCCCGCCGCCGAGACGGCGATGACACCGGGGACGGTGCCGGCCAGGCCGTTCTCCCGCACCACCACGATCAGCACGGGGACGGCCGTGATCGACAGCGAGATGGCCAGGAAGAGCACCGAGCGCGTCGAGGCGTCCTCGGGCAGCCCGAGCCTCTCCAGTGCGTCGTGGAAGAGCAGCACGGCGCCCGTACCCACCAGCATGGGGACGGCGAAGGCGGCGACCGCGACCGACAGCGTGGAGCGGGACCGGCCGCGCAGCAGGCCCAGGTCCAGTTCATAGCCGACGAAGTAGAGGAAGAGTACGAGGGCCACCTGGCCGAGCGCGGTCAGCATGGGGGCTATACCGGCCGGAAACAGGGTGTCGCCCACGGCCGAGGGAAGCTGCGACAGCAGACTGGGGCCAAGGGCTATACCCGCGACCAACTGGCCGATTATGGATGGTTGCCCGAGTTTCTTCGCCAGCATGCCCGCACCATGGGCGGCCGCCAGAATGACGGCGGTCGCCCCCATGAGATGGGTGATGGTCTCGTCCGGACTCATAGAAATCCCCCTGGGATCACTTTCACAGACGCGGAGTTGTTGAGCGCGATGGCCGAAATGCCCGACAGCCCTTGAGCGGATCAGGGCGTCCCGCGCTGAATCGTGGGTGAATGCCCCCGGCGGAGTGGAACTCGACGCGCTTGCAACGGGGGATGGTGCGCACACTCTAGCGGAGGGTGATCTCCGAAAGGAGGGAACTGGCCGTCTTGATCGGGAAGTTCGAGCCGATCACACAGGAAAGGTGTTGCGGGCCGTCCAAGGCTGTCGTAGCGTCAACTGCATTGAATGTCTGATGCGTAGGAGTCGGCCGAGGCCGGGGCGAGGTCATGTCGCCGCCCCGCATTGCGGCGACCCGGAATCGGACCACCCTCGCCCCCGTCCAGCAGCCGGTGCGACCTCCCCTTGTGTCCATCCGGCCAAGAACGCCTCCCGAAGGGCTCATCGCGTTGCGTCACTCATCGTCTTCGGCTGATTCGATCTACCCGCGGCCGCTGGAGGCCTACGGATGGTCCCCTGAGCTCGACGACCAGTTCACCTCCATGGCCGACGCCTCGTGCGTGCCGGGCCGGGTCATCCGGGTCGACCGCGGCCGCTGCGACGTCGTGATCGCCGACGGCGACTCCGGAGTGTCCCTCGTGCACGCGGACACCGGTCCCGTCGCCGACCCCGATCCGATGAAGATGCCGTGCACGGGCGACTGGGCCGCGGTCTCGGTCAGCGCCGCGGGCACCTTCGTCAAGGCCCTCATGCCGCGCAGCACGGCGATGGTCCGCTCCAGCGCCTCCCAGCGCTCCGAGGGCCAGGTGCTCGCCTCCAACATCGACACCATCGGCGTCGTCGTGGCCCTCGACGTGCAGCCCGACCTCGGCCGCATCGAGCGCTTCCTCGCCCTGGCGTGGGAGAGCGGCGCACAGCCGCTGCTGATCCTCACCAAGGCCGATCTCGCGGATGACGCCGAGGGAGTCCGCGAGACGGTCGAGCAGGCCTCGCCCGGGGTGGACGTGATGGTCGTCAGCGCCACCACCGACGAAGGCATGGACATCCTCGCCGCCGTACTGACGGGCACGAGCGTCCTGGTCGGACAGTCCGGCGCCGGCAAGTCCACCATCGCCAACGTCCTGCTCGGCCGCTCGGTGATGGAGACCCGGCAGACCAGGAGCGACGGCAAGGGCCGCCACACCACGACGACCCGGGAACTGATGCCGCTGCCCGGCGGCGGTGTGCTGATCGACACCCCCGGCATCCGCGGCGTCGGTATGTACGACGCGTCCGACGGCCTCCAGCAGACCTTCTCGGAGATCGAGGAGCTCGCCGAGGAGTGCCGCTTCCGCGACTGCGAGCACGTCGCCGAACCGGGCTGCGCGGTCCTTGAGGCCATCGAGGACGGCATGGTGCAGCAGCGCCGCCTGGACAGCTACCGCAAGCTGGTGCGGGAGAACGAGTGGATCGCCTCGCGCAGCGACGCCCGCCTGCGCCAGGACCGCCTGAAGGCCCTGAAGGCGCAGGGCAAGGAAGGCATGGCCAACATGCACGCCAAGCGCGGCTGACCTGACGCCACGGCCCGGCGGCCGAGACCGCCGGGCCGTCCCACCCCACCGAACTCCGACACCACACGACACGACACGTCAATCCTCAGTAATCGGCGCGCCCGCACGCGCCCTCTGCGGTGTTCGAAGCTGATGGCGGTTCACGCGTTGCGGAGAACGCCTCGGGGCCAACGGGCAGTTGTCTTCATTGATCCCCGAGCAAGGGAATGCGTTCATGACATCTGACTCTGCTGTGCCCGCCACCACGATCCGCCCGCGACGTCTGGGCACCGCGCCGTCCGCGCGGACCCGGGCCGGGATTCCGCTGACCGAGGAAGCCCTGAGCGGTCTGGCGAAGGTCTCCGGTGGACGCCCCCTCGAGGAGCTGGTCGGGCTCACCGCGGCGACCGCCGTGGTGGTCGGCTCGGCGGAGCACACCGACGAGCCCGTGGTCGCCGTGACGGGTCCCGCCGGTCCGGTGCTGTGCCCCGTCGGGCTCGGCGCGCCGGCCACCGTCGCGGATCTGATCAGGGCCGTCGACGCGGAGCTGAGGTCGGCGGCCGTGGCCGGCCTCCACGAGGAGCCCTTCGCCGGTGCCGTCCTCGTCCGGTCGGCCAGGGTCGGCAAGGCCCCCGCCGCCTCCGCGTCCCCGCCGGACCTCATCGCGCTGACACTGACCGAACCGGCCCCGGACGGCCGCCGCGAGCTCCAGGCCGAGGCCGGACCCGAACGCGCCGACGAGTGGTTCCTGCTCGTCCTGCTGCGGTCGGTGGCGAGCGCGCTCACGGCCTTCACCGACCCGCACGGAGCCGTCGCGGCACTGCCGCCGGGCGGACCGGACGACGTGGCGACGGCCACCGGCCTCGGCCGGCGCGCTTTCAAGAGCGAGACCGTCACCACCACTCTGACCGCGCCCATCGCCGAAGCGGTCGAGGCACACCCGGACCGCACCGCCGTCGTCGCCGGAGCCGACACCCTGACCTACCGGGAGTTCTGGCGGGCCGCTCAGGCGGTGGCCGCCCGGCTGCACGCCTCGGGCATCGGGCGCGGGGACCGCGTCGCGGTGCTCACCGGCAAGTCGCTGCACGCCGTGCCCGCGATCACCGGCACGCTGCTCGCGGGCGCGGCCTATGTGCCGCTCGATCCCCGCTCGCCCGCCCAGCGGCTGGCAGAGATCCTCGACGACGCCGCGTGCGCGGCCGTGCTCGTCGAATCCGGTATGCGCGACGCCCTGCCCGCCACGCTCACCTCGACCGTGCTCGACATCCGGTCGGCCACCGAGACCGAGGCGCTCGCGCCCCACGGGCCCGGACCGCGCCCCGAGGACCTCGCCTACGTGGTGTACACCTCCGGATCGACCGGCAAGCCCAAGGGCGTGGAGGTACGGCACCGCGCCATCGCCAGCTACGTGCACTGGAAGCTGGGCAACCACGCGATGGACCCCGACACCAGGCTGCTGCAACTGCCCTCGCTCGCCTTCGACAGCTCGGTCGCCGACCTCTTTCCCGTACTGGCCTCCGGCGGGCGCCTCGTCCTGGCGGACACGCACAAGCTGCTCCCGCGCCAACTCGCGGAACTCGCGGAACGGCACCGCATCACCCATATGACACTGGTGCCGAGCCTCTACCGGGTCCTGCTGGGCGAACTCCCCGCCGCCGCGGCCACGCTGCGCGCCGTCACGGTCGCCGGTGAGGCCACCACGCCCGACCTGGTGAGCAGGCACCACGAACTGCTCCCCGGTGTCCGCCTGATCAACGAATACGGCCCGACGGAGTGCTCCGTGGGCGCGACCGCGTTCGACCACGGCACCGACGCCGGACCCGGCCTGCCGATCGGACCGCCCATCGCCAACACCGTCGCCTCGGTGACCGGCGCCGACGGCCGCGCCCTGCCGACCGGCTTCATCGGGGAGCTCAGGCTCTCCGGACACGGCCTGGCGGACGGCTACCGCAACCGTCCCGAGCTGACGGCGGAGGCGTTCGTCGCCGATCCCGACGCCCCCGGCGGGCGGTGCTACCGCACCGGGGACCTCGTCTGGTGGCGCCCGGACGGCATGCTGGAGTTCGCCGGGCGCGCCGACGACCAGGTGAAGATCCGCGGCCACCGGGTGGAGCCGGGCGAGGTGGAGAGCGTCCTCGCACTGCTGCCGGGGGTCTCCCAGAGCGCGGTCGCCGTGGTGAGCGGCCCCGACGGGGCTCCGGCCCTCGCGGCCTGGCTGACGGCCGGGGACACCACGGTGGAGGAGATCAGGGCGCGGGCCGGTGCCGCCCTGGCCGCCCGCGATGGTGCCGACCTCCATCACCCTGATCGACGAGATGCCCCGCATGGTGAGCGGCAAGATCGACCGCGGCGCCCTGACGAAGCTCGCGGAGCAGGTCCCGGCCCCGCGGCAGGCGTCCGCCGCGCCGTCCGGCACCTCGACGACGGCGCCGGGCGGCGACGCGGTGGAGACGGCCGTGCAGGGCATCTTCGAAGAGGTCCTCGCCTCCGGATCCCTCGGCCCCGACAGCGACTTCTTCGACGAGGGCGGGCACAGCCTGCTCGCGATCGCCGTCCTCGACGCCATCGAGAAGGAACTGGGCGTGAGCGTGGACCTGGGTGACTTCTTCCTGACGCCCACGGTCCGCGAGGTGGCCGAACTGGTCCGCAAGGCCGAGTCGGAGCCCCGGGACTGACCCCTCCCGCACACGAAAGGCGGTGGCCCCGGTCCGGACCGGACCGGGGCCACCGCCTTGCGCGTCGTCTCGCGTACGGTCAGCGGATCAGCCGCTCAGCCGATCAGCCGGGAGCCGACGGAGCGGCGCATGGCGCCGGACCTGCGGAGGTCGTGGGTGACGTTGACGCGCTTGAGCCAGCGGTCCGTGCCGTCGTAGCGCGCGTCGAAGGCGGTACGGCTGTGCACCACCCGGTGGTTGTTCATGAAGACACAGCTGCCCGGCTCAAGCGCGCAGTCGACGAGACCGGCGTCGAGCAGCTCCGACACCGCGGCGAAGGCGCGTACGGCCTCCGGGTCCCGCGGCGGCGCGGACATGTGCGTGGCGTCGAAGCACAGCAGGGGGTGGGACCGGGAGCCGGTCAGGACGGGCACGAGGCCGAGCCCGTCGATGAGCCGCGCGATGTTCTCGAAGACCTGCCGGTCCTCCTCGGTGCGCACCGTGTTGTTCTCCGACAGGTGCGACTTGTCGGGGATGATGTGGAACCGGCTCTGGAAGAGGACGTCCAGGACGTCGTCCGGCAGTACGGAGAAGTCGGCCTCGGCGACGGTCACCGGCACGGAGTCCGGGTTGCGCAGCGACGACAGGATGATGTAGTCGGCGCGGTGGGGGTGGAAGGCGTCCTCGGTGTGCAGGGTCAGCGGCGTCTTGCTGCCCGTGCCGAGCAGCTCGTGCTCGTACTCCCGGATCGGGAACACGTCGTTGACCAGGTGACCGTCCTGCTGGGTGGCCCAGCCGAAGGGCTCACCGAGCAGCGCGCCGTAGAGGAGGACGAGGATCTCCTCGGGCAGCTCGTGGTGCACGCGCCGCTCGTCCTTCCAGTGCACGGGGGTGGGGCCGATGCGCTCGTCGTCCACGAGGTGACCGCTCACCGCGCAGAATCCGCGGCCCTGGTCCAGGGCGAAGGCGCGCAGGTACCGCCGCACCCGGTCGGGCAGCTCGGCGGCGAGCAACGGCAGGTCCTGGAGCCCGGGCCTCGGCCGCGCTCAGGCGCAGCTCCGTCGCTGTCTGGGGCGGGGTGGACGTGGTCATCATCGGTCTCCTCAAGTGCAGGGGCGTGAAAGGGCGGATCAGGCGTCGAACCGGAAGCCGCCGAAGGTCTGGGTCGCGCTGTATCCC
>NZ_JASKYR010000260.1:0-10837 GCF_041028215.1 Streptomyces flavofungini | reverse complement strand
CGGCGACGCGTTCGGCGTCCCGGATGTCGCACTCCGCCGCCGTCACCCGCCCGCCGAGCCGCGCGAACTCCGCCGCGATCGCCTTGCCGAGCCCCGTCCCGCCGCCCGTGACCACGACGACCGTGCCGTCATAGGTGCCGGGCGGCAGCGCGCTCGCCCCCGGCGGGGGAGGCCCTGGCAGCCCCGGCAGCGGCACTTCCGCCAGCGGCACTCCCGGCCCCGCGTGCTCCTCGGTCATGGCCGCATCGATACCGCGTACGGCGCGAGAACACCATGCCCGGCGCGGCCCAGGCCATGGCCCTCGTTCCGGCGCGGCCCAGCACATGGCCCTCGTTCCGGCACGGCTCAGCTCGCGAACCCGTGCACCCCGTCCCCCGCGACGCTCCGGGCCACCGCCGCCTCGGTCTCCGGAGAGAAGACCCCGGCCCTGCGCCGGGCCGCCTCCGCGTCGATGTCCGCCATCACCAGCTCGGCGTTGAGGGCCACTCCGGCCCGGTACCCCGCGCTCGCCGCGTTGATCACCTGCTCCATGGGCGACGCGGCGTTGCCCACCGCCCAGATGCCGGGGACGCTGGTCCTGCCCGTCTCGTCCAGGGCGGGGTAGGGCCCGAACGGGGTGTCCTCGGTGTGTGCGCCGAGCGCGTCGAGGAGGCCGGAGCGGGCCACCGGTCGCGCGGCGACGAAGAGCACCGAGCGCGGGACGACCCGCCCGTCCGTGAGCCGCACCCCCGTGAGGCGGTCGTCCTCGACCACCGGGCCCGCGACCTCGCCCTCGACGACCGAGACCCCGGCAGCCGCGAGGCGCTCCCACTCCGCGTCCGGCAGCTCACCCACCTTGTCGAGGAAGAGCGTGACGTCCTTGGACCACTGGGTGACGAGCAGCGCCTGGTGGCTGTTGAACGGCTCCGACGCCAGTACGCCGAAGGCCTCGTCCCGCACCTCCCAGCCGTGGCAGTACGGGCAGTGCAGCACGTCGCGTCCCCAGCGCTCGGCGAGGCCCGGCACGTCCGGCAGCTCGTCCACGAGCCCGGTGGCGAGCACCACCCGGCGGGCGCGCACCGACGGGCCGTCGGCGAGGGAGAGCGTGAAACCCCCGCGGCCGTCCGGGACGACGGCGCCGACCAGGTCCCGGACGATCTCCACCCCGTACCGCGCCAGCTCGCGCCGCCCCTCGGCGAGGAACTCGGCGGGCGGCATCCCGTCCCGCGACAGGTAGCCCTGCATATGGGCGGCGGGCGCGTTGCGCGGTTCACCCGCGTCGACGACGAGGACCCGGCGCCGGGAGCGGCCGAGCACGAGCGCCGCGCTCAGGCCCGCCGTACCACCGCCGACGACCACGACGTCGTAAGCCGCGCCACCGTGCGCTGCGCCACCCGCTTCCGCGTGTGCTCCGTCGTGTGCTCCGTGCTTCCTGCTGTTACGGGTCATGGTGACCACCTCCACGCAGACCATCGCTCCGCCACTGCGGAAATGACAAGCCTCTTTGCCGATGCGGCAAGTCGTGCGTCATGATGGAGGCATGAGCGACACGTCGAGAGAACCCGCCGGGACCGAGGAGATGGACCAGGTCCTCACCGAGGTCGGCCCCCGTCTGCGCCGCATCCGCAGGGAGCGCGGCGCCACCCTCGCCGGTCTCTCCGAGGCCACCGGCATCTCGGTCAGCACCCTGTCCCGTCTGGAGTCCGGCCACCGCAAGCCCAGCCTGGAGCTGCTGCTGCCCATCGCCCGCGCCCATCAGGTCCCCCTCGACGAGCTCGTGGGCGCCCCGCCCGTGGGCGACCCGCGCGTACGGGCCAAGCCGATCGTCCGGCACGGCCGCACGATGCTGCCGCTCACCCGCCAGCCCGGCGGCCTCCAGGCGTACAAGGTCGTCGAGCCCGCCCGCACGGCGTGCGCGCCCGAGCCGCAGACCCACGAGGGGTACGAATGGCTGTACGTCCTCTCCGGAAAGCTGCGGCTGATCCTCGGCGACCACGACGTCCTGCTCGGCCCCGGAGAGGCCGCGGAGTTCGACACCCGGGTCCCGCACTGGTTCGGGGCGACGGGTGAGGGCGGGGCCGAGTTCCTCAGCCTCTTCGGGCCGCAGGGCGAGCGCATGCACGTACGGGCGCGGCCCACGCGCAAGGTGGAGGGCCACTGACGGTTCCCCTGGCGGCAAGCGACCGCTTAGTATGCGCAGGAGCCCGGTCTACGACAGCCCCGTGGAGGCCCCGCATGCAGGCATGGCAAGTGCACGAGAACGGCGAGCCGGGCGAGGTGATGCGCCTGGTGGAGATGGACCGCCCGCATCCCGGCGAGGGGCAGGTGCTCCTGCAGGTCCGCGCGGCGAACATCAACTTCCCGGACGCGCTGCTCTGCCGGGGCCAGTACCAGGTCAGGCCGGAGCTGCCGTTCACGCCGGGTGTGGAGATCTGCGGTGAGACCGAGGACGGGCGGCGCGTGATCGCCAACCCGGTGCTGCCCCACGGCGGCTTCGCCGAGTACGCCGTCGCGGACGCCCGCGCCCTGCTGCCCGCGCCCGACGCGCTCGACGACGCCGAGGCCGCCGCGCTGCACATCGGCTACCAGACGGGCTGGTTCGGCCTGCACCGCCGCGCGCACCTCCAGGAGGGCGAGACGCTCCTGGTGCACGCGGCGGCGGGCGGTGTCGGCAGCGCCGCCGTGCAGCTCGGCAGGGCGGCGGGCGCCCGGGTGATCGGCGTCGTCGGCGGCGCGGAGAAGGCGCGGGTCGCCCGCGAGCTCGGCTGCGACCTGGTCATCGACCGGCACGCGGAGGACATCGTCGGGGCCGTGAAGGAGGCCACCGGCGGCCGGGGCGCGGATGTGATCTACGACCCCGTGGGCGGCGACGCCTACGCCAAGTCGGCCAAGTGCGTGGCCTTCGAGGGCCGCATCGTCGTGGTGGGCTTCGCGAGCGGGGCGATTCCCTCGCCTTCGCTCAACCACGCGCTGGTGAAGAACTACTCGATCGTGGGCCTGCACTGGGGCCTGTACAACACCAAGGACCCCAAGGCGATCGCGCGCTGCCACGAGGCGCTGACCGAACTGGCCGCCAAGGGCGCCATCAAGCCGCTGGTGAGCGAGCGCGTCCCGATGGGCGGTGCGGCGGCCGCCGTGCAGCGCGTCGCCGACGGCGTCACCACCGGGCGCGTGGCCGTCCTTCCGCACGGGGCCACCGATACGCATGGGGCCACCGACACGCACGGGGCCACCGACACGCACGGAGGTGCCGCATGACCGACGCGAGCGCACTGCGGGAACGGACGCGGGAGTTCCTCGCCGCGCACCCGCCCGCCACCACCGGACGCGGCGACTTCTTGCGCGCCCGCTTCGACGCCGGACTCGCCTGGGTGCACTACCCCGAGGGGCTCGGCGGACTCGGCGCCCCGCGCTCCCTCCAGGCCGTCGTGGACGCCGAACTGGAAGCCGCGGGCGCGCCCGACAACGACCCCCGGCGCATCGGCATCGGCCTCGGCATGGCCGCCCCGACCGTCCTCGGCTTCGGCACCGAGGAGCAGAAGCGCCGCTTCCTCAGGCCGCTGTGGACCGGCGAGGAGGTGTGGTGCCAGCTCTTCAGCGAGCCCGGCGCCGGTTCCGACCTGGCCGCCCTCGGCACCCGCGCGGTCCGCGACGAGGCGAGCGGCGACTGGATCGTCAACGGACAGAAGGTATGGACCTCCAGCGCGCACACGGCCCGCTGGGGCATCCTGATCGCCCGCACCGACTCCGAGCGGCCCAAGCACCGGGGCATCACGTACTTCGTGTGCGACATGACCGACCCGGGCGTCGACGTGCGGCCGCTGCGGCAGATCACCGGCGAGGCCGAGTTCAACGAGGTGTTCCTCACCGATGTGCGCATCCCCGACGCGCACCGCCTCGGCGAGGTCGGCGAGGGCTGGAAGGTCGCCCAGACCACCCTGATGAACGAGCGCGTCTCCATCGGCGGCATGCGCATCCCCCGTGAGGGCGGCATGATCGGCCCGGTCGCCAGGACCTGGCGCGAGCGCCCCGAGCTGCGCACCCACGACCTCCACCAGCGTCTGCTGAAGCTCTGGGTGGACGCCGAGGTCGCGCGGCTCACCGGCGAACGCCTGCGCCAGCAGCTCGTCGCGGGCCAGCCCGGACCCGAGGGCTCCGGCATGAAGCTGGGCTTCGCCCGCCTCAACCAGGAGATCAGCGGCCTGGAGGTGGAACTCCTCGGCGAGGAGGGGCTGTTGTACGACGACTGGACGATGCGGCGGCCGGAGCTCGTCGACTTCACCGGCCGTGAGGCGGGCTACCGCTATCTGCGGTCCAAGGGCAACAGCATCGAGGGCGGGACCAGCGAGGTCCTGCTCAACATCGTCGCCGAGCGCGTCCTCGGTCTGCCCTCGGAGCCGCGCACCGACAAGGACGTCGCCTGGAAGGACCTCGCGCGATGAGCGACCTGCTGTACTCCGAAGAGGAAGAGGCGCTGCGCTCAGCGGTGCGCGACCTGCTCTCCGACCACTGCGACGCCACGGCCGTGCTCGCCCGCGTCGAGACCGCCGAGCCGCACGACCGCGAGCTGTGGAAGGCCCTCGCCGACGGGATGGGCCTCGCCGGACTGCTGGTCCCCGAGGAGCTCGGCGGCCAGGGCGCGACGCACCGCGAAGCCGCCGTGGTCCTGGAGGAGCTGGGCCGGGCCGTGGCGCCCGTGCCCTATCTGACCAGCGCGGTCGTCGCCACCGAGACGCTTCTGGCGTGCGCGGGCGAGCCCGCGCGGGAACTGCTCGGGGCGCTCGCCTCCGGCCGCACGGTGGGTGTCCTCGCGGTGCCGCTCCCGCACGCTCCCGGGGACGCGCGCTTCGTCGTACGGGAGGAGGCCGGGGCGCTCAGCGGCCGGGTGGGCGCGGTGGCCGACGCCGCCGTCGCGGACGTGTTCCTCGTGCCCACGGCCGACGGGCTGTTCGCGGTCGACGCCGCGCAGGACGGGGTCACCGTCGAACCGGCGGTCTCCCTGGATCTGACGCGTCCGCTCGCGGCCGTCACCTTCGACGGGGCACGCGCGCGTGCGCTGGCCCCGGACGCCGCCCAGGCGGTGGCCCGCGGGCTGCGGGCCGGGGCCGGGCTGCTCGCCTCCGAACAGCTGGGCATCGCCGAGTGGTGTCTGACGGAGACGGTCCGGTACGTCAAGGAGCGGCACCAGTTCAACCGGCCCGTCGGCTCCTTCCAGGCGCTCAAGCACCGGCTCGCGCGGCTCTGGCTGGAGGTCGTCAACACCCGCGCCGCCGCCCGCAACGCCGCGGACGCGCTGGCGACGGGCTCCGGGGAGTCCGGCCTCGCGGCGGCCGTCGCCCAGGCCTACGCGGCTCCGGTCGCCGTACGCGCCGCCGAGGAGGCGCTCCAGCTGCACGGCGGGATCGGCATGACCTGGGAGCACCCCGTTCACCTCCTCCTCAAGCGCGCCAAGGCCGACTCGATCGCGTACGGCACGGCGGGACGGCACCGCGAAGCCCTCGCGGACCTGGTGGACATCCAGGCGCCCTGACCGCCCGGATAGACCCGTGCAGCCCACACGTACCGCGTGTGGGCTGCTTGTTTTACCCACTCCTTACGTAAGGCATAATTGCGACCCGTTCGCAACAACCGATGATCTTCAGTAGGGGTGTGGAGCATGAGGGCCCGATCGATACGAGCCGCGGGCGGCGCGGCGGCGGCCGTGGCGATGGCGGTCACGGCGTCCGCCTGCTCCGCCCCGGGCGACGGCGGCGGCTCGGGCGGCGCCAAGGACTCGGCGGTCGTCGGCATCGCCTACGAGCCCGACACCCTCAGCCCGCTCCTCGGCTACGGCAAGGACGGCAACTCCAAGATCTTCGACGGTCTGCTCACGCACGACGCCGACATGAAGCTGAAGCCCGCCCTCGCCGCCGAGCTGCCCAAGGTCACCGACGGCGGCAAGACCTACACGTACCAGCTGCGTAAGGGCGTCAAGTTCAGCGACGGCAAGCCCTTCTCGGCCAAGGACGTCGTCTTCACGTACGAGACGATCCTCGACAAGAAGACCAACAACGCCTCCAAGACCGAGCTCGACGCCGTCAGAAGCGTCCGCGCGAAGGGCGACGACACCGTCGTCTTCGCGCTCAAGTACCCCTACGCGCCCTTCGCCGAGCGCACCGTCCTGCCCATCGCCCCCGAGCACGTCGCGGGCAGGCAGGACGTCAACAACGGCTCCTTCACCACCAAGCCGATCGGCACGGGCCCGTACAAGCTGGTCAAGTGGTCCAAGGGCGAGAAGCTCTCCTTCAAGGCCAACCCCGGCTACTGGGGCGGCGCGCCGAAGGTGAAGGACTTCACCATGGCGATCATCAAGGACGACGACATCCGCGCCACCCGGCTCGACGCCGGTGAGCTCGACGGCGCGATCCTGCCGCCCAACCTCGCCAAGAAGTATGAGAGCGACGGCGACAAGAAGACCTATGCCGCCAAGACGTTCGACTACCGCGTGGTGACGCTGCCCACCGGCAACAAGGTCACCGGCGACAACGCCGTCCGCCGCGCCCTCGACGTCGGCGTGGACCGAAAGGCCATGGTCGACTCCATCCTGGACGGCGCGGGCAAGGAGGCCTACGGGCCCGTCCCGACCGACAGCCCCTGGTTCACCAAGGGCACCGAGCGCGAGTTCGACGCCGCCAGGGCCAGGAAGATCCTGGACGACGCGGGCTGGAAGCCCGGCAAGGACGGCATCCGCGAGAAGGACGGCGTCCGGGCGACGTTCCCCCTCTGGTACCTCTCCGGCGACAAGCTCCGCCAGGAGCACGCCCTCGCCTACGCCTCCGACGCCAAGAAGATCGGCGTCAAGGTGGAGGTGCAGTCCGGCACCTGGGAGGTCATCCAGCCGCGCATGCCCAAGGACGCGGTCCTCGCGGGCGGCGGCTCCCCGGCCGACCCGGACTTCGACCAGTACACGCTCCTGAAGTCCTCGCTCGCCGGTGACGGCTTCAACAACATGGCGCACTACGACAACAAGAAGGTCGACGACGCCCTGGAGGACGCCCGCAGGAGCGGCGACCACGCCGAGCGCCAGGCCGCCTACGACACCGTCCAGCGTGAGCTCGCCAAGGACCCCGGCTACACCTTCCTCACCCACATCGACCACCTCTACGTCGTCGACAAGCGCTTCGGCGACCTCACCACCCAGACCGAGCCGCACGACCACGGCCTCGCGTCCGGCCCCTGGTGGAACGTCGAGGACTGGCAGTCCGAGAAGTGACACCGGCGATATCGAACACACCGGGGCGGGCGGCACGCCGTCGCCTGCCCTGGGGGCCGATGGCGCGCCTCGCGGGACGGCGCGCGCTCTTCGCGGTGCCCGTGCTGCTCGCCGTCACCTTCGGCGTCTTCGCCATCGCCGCCGCGTCGCCCTTCGACCCCGTCAAGGCGTACGCGGGCACGGCGGGCCTCACCGCGTCCCAGGAGAACCTCGACCAGCTCCGCGCCAACCTCGGCGTCGACAAGCCGCTCGCCGCCCGCTGGTGGGACTGGCTCACCTCGGCCCTCACCGGTGACCTCGGGGACTCCAGCGCGCTGCGCCAGCCCGTCGCCGACGTCATCGGCGAACGCGTCGGCTGGTCGGTGCTGCTCGCCGCGACCGCCTTCCTCGTCGCGATCCTGCTCGGCACCGCGCTCGGCGTCCTCGCCGCGCGCCGCCCCGGCGGCTGGCTCGACCGGGCGGTCACCTCGCTCGCGTACACGCTCGAAGCGGCGCCGCCGTTCTGGCTCGGGCTGCTCGCCGTCTGGCTGTTCGCGCTGAAACTGGGGGTGCTGCCCTCGGGCGGCCTGACCGACACGGCGAGTTCCACTGTGACCGCCGGGCAGGTCGCGAGCCACCTCGTGCTGCCCGCGGGCGTGCTCGCCGTCTCGCAGCTCCCCTGGTTCGTCCTCTACGTGCGCCAGGGCGTCGGCGACGCACTGGGCGACGACCCCGTGCGCGGCGCACGCGCGCGTGGCCTCGCCGAACGGACCGTGCTCCTCGGCCACGCCCTGCGCTCCGGCATGCTGCCCGTCCTCACGCTCATCGGCTCCCGCGTCCCCGAACTGATCACTGGAGCGCTGCTCGTGGAGACGGTCTTCAGCTGGCCCGGCATCGCCGCGGCCACCGTGCAGGCCGCGACCGCCGTGGACTTCTCGCTGCTCGCCGCGCTGACCGCGCTGGCCACGGCCGCGGTCCTGCTCGGCAACCTCGTGGCCGACCTCCTGTACGGCCTCGCCGACCCGAGGGTGGGTTTCGATGGCTGACCTCACCAAGGCGCCCGCCCCCGCATGGCGCGCCCGGGGCGGCGTGCGCCGCTCCACGCGCGCGTGGCGGGTGCGCACCTCCGCCGTCCTCGTCGCCGCGGTCGTCCTCGCCGTGCTCCTGGTACCGCCGCTCGTCCACCTCGACGAGCAGGCCGTCGACCTCGGGGCGAAGCTCAGGCCGCCGTCGCTCGCGCACCCGTTCGGCACCGACGACGTCGGCCGTGACCTGCTGCTCCGCTGCGTCTACGGGCTGCGGGTCTCGCTCCTCGTGGGCGTGGTCGCCGCGGTCGTCGCCACCGTCATCGGCACCGCCGTCGGCGCGCTCGCCGCCGCGTCCGGCGGCTGGGTGGACCGGGTCGTCATGCGGCTCGTGGACGTCTTCTCCTCGGTGCCGCACCTGCTGCTCGGCATCTTCATCGTGGCGATGTTCCGCCCCGGCGTATGGCCGGTCGTCGTCTCCGTGGCGCTCACGCACTGGCTCTCCACCGCCCGCATCGTGCGCGCCGAGGTACTCTCCCTGCGCTCGCGGCCCTACGTCGACGCCGCCATCTCCGGCGGCGCCTCACGGCTGCGCGTCGCGGTGCGGCACCTGCTGCCCGGCGTCCTGCCGCAGGCCGGACTCGCCGCCGTACTGATGGTCCCGCACGCCATCTGGCACGAGTCCGCGCTGTCCTTCCTCGGCCTCGGCCTGCCCACCCACCAGGCGAGCCTCGGCACCCTCGTGCAGAGCGCGCGCGGCTCGCTCCTCGCGGGCGACTGGTGGCCGACGCTCTTCCCCGGCGTGTTCATCATCGTCCCCACGCTGGCGATCGCCGGCCTCGCGGGCGCCTGGCGGGAGCGGATCAACCCCCGGCGCCGATCGGAGCTGATGCTGTGAAGCCCGTCCTGTCCGTGCGAGGCCTCTCCGTACGGTTCCGCATGCGCGGCGGCAGCCATGTCTCCGCCGTCACCGACGCCACCTTCGACCTCGCGGCGGGGGAGTGCCTCGCCCTGGTCGGTGAGAGCGGCTGCGGCAAGTCGGTGCTCGCCTCGGCGCTGCTCGGCCTGCTCCCGGAGAACGCCGAGACGGCCGGGTCCGCGCTCCTCGGCGACGGTGGCGATGACGGGGCCGTGGACCTGCTCGCCGCCGACGAGCGCACGCTCGCCCGCTCTGTGCGGGGGCGGCGCGTCGGCCTCGTACCGCAGAGCCCGGCGGCGCATCTGACGCCGGTGCGCACCGTGCGCTCCCAGCTCCAGGAGAGCCTGCGCGAACTCGCGGGCGTACGGCGGCCGGGGCTGCGGGCCGCCGCCGAGCGGGCCGCCGAACGGGCCGCGTTCCCCGCCGGGCACCTGGACCGCTACCCCCACGAACTCTCCGGCGGCCTCGCCCAGCGCGCCGCCACCGCGCTCGCCCTGATCGGCGACGCGCCGCTGCTGCTCGCCGACGAACCCACCACCGGGCTCGACCGCGAGCTGGTGGACCGCACGGTCGACGAGCTGCGCCGGCACGTGGGCGAGGAGCGCGCGCTGCTCCTGATCACGCACGACCTGGCGGCGGCGGAGCGGATCGCCGACCGGGTGGCGGTGATGTACGCGAGCCGGGTGGTGGAACTGGCCGACGCCGAGACCTTCTTCGGGGCACCCGGCCCCCGCCACCCCTACGCCCGTGGTCTGCTCGACGCCCTTCCCGAACGGAGGTTCACGCCCGTGCCCGGCATGCCGCCCGAGCTGACGGCGCTGCCCGAGGGGTGCGCGTTCGCGGCGCGCTGCGACCGTGCCGACGCGGCGTGCGCCGTCCTGCCGGGGCTCGTCGGCGGTACGGCCTGTCACCACCCCCACGCGGACGTGCTGGAGGCGCCCCGTGCTTGAACTGCGCTCCATCACCGCCGGTTACGACCGCGGGGACCCCGTCATGCGGAACGTGGACCTCACCATCGCGCCCGGCGCGTCCGTCGGGCTCCTCGGGCCGAGCGGCTGCGGCAAGTCGACCCTGGCCCGCGTGGCCGCGCTGCTGCACCGCCCCGATTCCGGTCAGGTCGTCATCGACGGCGAGGCCGCGCGCGGCTGGCGCCACCGGGCACCCCGCGAGCAGCGCACCGCCTTCGGCGTCGTCTTCCAGCAGCCGAGGCTCTCCGCGGACCCCCGCCTGACCCTCACGGACCTGATCGCGGAGCCGCTGCGCGCGGTGGGCCGGGGCTCCGAGGCCGCCGCGGAGGTACCCGGCCTCGCCGCCCGCGTCGGCCTCGGCGCCGACCTGCTCGGCCGCCGCCCCCACGAGGTGAGCGACGGCCAGCTCCAGCGCGCCTGCCTGGCCCGCGCCCTGACGCTCCGCCCCCGCTGGCTGATCTGCGACGAGATGACGGCGATGCTCGACGCCTCCACGACGGCGGCCCTGGTCCACGTGGTGGAGGAGTACCGCGCCGAACACGGCGCGGGCCTGCTGGCCGTCGGCCACGACCGCGTCCTCCTGGAGCGGCGCGGGGGAGCGGCGCGGCGCGGGTGCGGCGCGTCGCGGCCGGGTGCGGCGGGGATACAGGGGAAGGGCCCATTCGAGACGGGACGCGAAGGGCGGGATTCGACCGCTCGTAACCCGCCGTCAAGG
>NZ_JASKYR010000026.1:0-23839 GCF_041028215.1 Streptomyces flavofungini | reverse complement strand
ACCCCCCTCCCCGCCCGGGTGTTCGCGCCCTACTTCGAGTCATGGACGGGCGAGAGCCCCGCGGCCCTCAGCGCACAGTCCGGCGCCAAGCACCTGACGATGGCGTTCCTCCAGACCGCGGCGAAGGGCTCCTGCACCGCCTACTGGAACGGCGACACCTCGCTGCCCGTCGACCAGAAGTCCTTCGGCGCCGACATCAAGACGATCCAGGGACGCGGCGGCGACGTCATCCCGTCCTTCGGCGGCTACACCGCGGACACCACCGGCACCGAGATCGCCGACAGCTGCACCGATGTCGACCAGATCGCCGCCGTGTACCAGAAGGTCATCACGACCTACGACATCCCCCGCCTCGACATGGACATCGAGGTCGACTCGCTGGACAACGCCGCCGGTATCGACCGCCGGAACAAAGCGATCAAGAAGGTCCAGGACTGGGCCGCGGCCTCCGGGCGCAAGCTGGAGATCTCGTACACCCTGCCGACGACCACCCGCGGCCTCGCCTCCAGCGGTCTCGCCGTACTCAAGAACGCCGTGAGCAACGGCGCACGCGTCGACGTCGCGAACCTCATGACGTTCGACTACTACGACAACGCCTCCCACGACATGGCGCAGGACACCAAGACCGCCGCCCAGGGGCTGTACGACCAGCTCGCCAAGCTGTACCCGGCCAAGAGCCCGGCGCAGCTCTGGGGCATGATCGGCGTCACCGAGATGCCCGGCGTCGACGACTTCGGCCCGGCCGAGACCTTCACGCTCGCCAACGCCAGGGAGGTCTACGACTGGGCGGTCGCCAAGGGGATCAACATGATCTCCTTCTGGGCGCTCCAGCGTGACAACGGCGGCTGCCCCGGCGGCGCCGCGGCGGACAACTGCTCCGGCATCGAGCAGAACACCTGGGACTTCACTCGCATCTTCGCCCCCTTCACCAGCGGCGACACCGCGCCAGGCGATGACTTCTCGCTGACCGCGAGTCCCGCCGCCGCGACGGTCAAGGCGGGCGGCTCGGCCAGCGCCACGGTGAAGACCGCGGTGAGCGCGGGCACCGCCCAGAGGGTCGACCTCACGGTCAGCGGCGCCCCCAAGGGCGTCACCGCCTCCATCAGCCCCTCCTCGGTGACCGCGGGCGGCAGCGCGACGCTGACGGTCGACACGACCGCGGATGCCGTCAACGGTACGTACTCCATCGTCGTCACCGGCGCCGGCGCGAAGGCCGCCCACTCGGCCACGTACTCCCTGACGATCACCGGCGGCAACGGCAACCAGTGCACGGCGGCACCCTGGGCCTCGGGCACCGTCTACACCGGCGGCCAGCAGGTCTCGCACAAGGGCCACAACTGGAAGGCCAAGTGGTGGACGACGGGCGAGGAGCCCGGCACCACCGGCCAGTGGGGCGTCTGGCAGGACCTCGGCGCCTGCTGAGCCCGCTCGCCGGGCCGGAGTTGAGGACGCACCCGGCCTCCGTACGCCAACGCACGCACGTACGCGGGATCACCTGATCGAAACCGCCGGGATGTGCGTTAATGGGGCTGGCGGATCTCCATGGGTCCGACCGGACGAGCGAACGAGTTCAATGATCACACCGTGTGGAACAACCAGACCGGCGGGGTCCGTGCGCTGCTGTGCCTCGGCTACCACGGCACGAACTGCACCGTCACGATCCCCGCAGGCCAGGCGTTCCACGGATCACTCACGCCGTACAACTCGATCAAGCTGATTCCCTGACCGGGTTCGGCCGAGAGCAAAGCGACCAGTTCCGGAGTTGCCCATGACCACCGCACGTGACCTCGCGATCGTCGCCCTGGACGTGGCGGCCGACAAACCGGTGGAGCCGGGCACCCTGTCGCTGGTCCTCGCGGGCGCCGAGGTCCTCGACCTCATCGCGGCCAGGGCCCTCACCCTGGACGGCGACCGCATCGTGCCGGGCGCCTCGTCCCCCACGGGCGACCGCCTGGTGGACGAGGCGGCCTCGGCGCTCGTCGGGCAGGAGCCGTACGAGACGGTCGAGGACTGGCTGTGGCGCCGTGGCCGCGGACTGGCCTCGGCCTACACCGAGGACCTGGAGCGGATCGGCCTGACCGCACGGCCGCGGGGCCGCCGGATCCCGCTGCGGACCGGGCGGGCGGAACTGGTGGACTCCGCCGCCCGGCGCGAGGCGCGAGAGCGCTGGGCGGCGGATGAGCCCCGGCTCGCCGCGCTGGCCGCCGCCGCGGGGCTCCGCGAGGAACCGGCACCGGCCGAGGAACTCACCGAGGAAGCGGTCACTGTGCTGGCCGCGGTCGGGAACGCGGTGCAGGAACTGGAAGCCGTACGGCAGCGGAAGGCCATCGAGGACGCCGCGTTCGACAACGTCTGGCGCGGCTACTGAGCGCGGGGGCCGACCAGGCGGTTCAGCAGGGGCTGCCGCGCCTACAGTTCACCGGCACCGGCGAACGCCTCGGCCAGCCGACGCCACTCGGTGCGCGGCAGCCCCGTACCGCCCTCTTCGGCAGTGAGGACCTGGAGCGCCACGTGATCGGCCCCCGCGTCGAGGTACTCCCGCGTACGGGACCGGATGCGCTCGGTGTCGCCCAGGGCGAAGAGCGCGTCGAGGAGACGGTCGCTGCCGCCGCCCTCGAAGTCGCTCTCCGCGAAGCCCAGGCGCAGCAGATTGCCGGTGTAGTTGGGCAGTTGCAGGTACCCCCGCAACATGTCCCGCGCGGTGGTGCGGGCCCGGTCGAGGTCGGTGTCGAGCACGACGGTCAACTCCGGCGCGAGCAGCGCGTCGGGGCCGAGCGCCTCGCGCGCCTCGGCGGTGTGCTCGACGGTGACGAGATACGGGTGTGCGCCCAGCGCCCGATCGGCCGCGAGCCTCAGCATCTTCGGGCCGAGCGCCGCGAGGACGCGAGCCCCCGGCTCCACGGGCGGGTCGGCGGCGTCCAGCGCGTCGAGGTACGCCACCATCGCGCTGTACGGCTTGCTGTACTGCGGCACCATGGGCCCGTGGCTGACGCCGAGGCCGAGGACGAAGCGTCCGCGCGCGCTCGCTTCGATGTCCGCGATGCGTGCCGCCACGTCTTCCGCGGTGTGGTCCCAGATGCTGAGGATGCCGGTGGCCACGGTGACCGTACGGGTGGCGGCGACGACGGCCGCGGCGTCCTCGGGGGAGGGGCTGCCGCCGATCCAGAGCGTGCCGTAGCCCAGCTCATCGAGTTCGGCGACGGCTTCCGCGATCTCCTTCTTGCCCGCGTCGTCCGCCCGGGACGCGTGCAGGGCGCTGCTCCAGATGCCGATGCGACCGAAGGCGCTGTGTGTCTCAGAGGTCATGGTGAGATCAACCGCGCTCCGCCCGCCCTATTCCCGAACGTCCCGGAATCCACGAACCTTCACCCATTTCCCCTACATCGGTCTGTCGAGCTGTTCAACTGCCTGCCGTGCCATGGGGGTGGGTCCGGGCAGAGGCGGGTTCGAGGCGGATGATGATGCCCTTCGATGTGGGCTGGTTGCTGATGTCGGCGACGCTGTCCAGTGGCACCAGGACGTTCGTCTCCGGGTAGTAGGCGGCGGCCGAGCCCTTGGCGGCGGGGTACGGCACGACGGTGAAGTTCTCGGCCCGGCGCTCGGTGCCGTCCGCTCCGACACTCACCAGGTCGACACGGTCGTCCTGGGCGAGGCCGAGTTCGGTCAGGTCGGCCTGGTTGACGAGCACGACGTGACGGCTGCCGTGGATGCCCCGGTAGCGGTCGTTGTTGGTGTACGGGACGGTGTTCCACTGGTCGTGCGAGCGCAGCGTCTGCAACAGCAGGTGACCCTTCGGCGCCCGGGGAACCACGCGCTCGTTGCAGGTGAACAGGGCCTTGTCGGCCTTGGTGTTGAACACACCCTCATTGACCGGGTTGGGCAACTGGAAGCCCCCGGGGCGGGACACCCGCGCGTTGAACTCGTGGAAGCCCGGCACGACACGGGAGATGCGGTCGCGGATGGTGCCGTAGTCACCCTCGAAACTGGCCCAGGGGATGTCCGGCTCGCCGCCCAGGGTGCGTTGGGCGAGGCGGCACAGGATGGCGATCTCGCTGAGCAGCATCAGCGAGGCGGGTTCCAGGCGGCCCTGCGAGGTGTGCACCTCGCTCATGGAGTTCTCGACGGTGACGAACTGCTCGCCGTCGGCCTGCACGTCACGCTCGGTGCGCCCCAGGGTGGGCAGGATCAGCGCGGTGTCACCGCAGACGGTGTGCGAGCGATTGAGCTTGGTGGAGATGTGCGCGGTCAGCCGGCACGAGCGCATCGCCTCCTCGGTGACCTCGCTGTCGGGAGCGGCCCGCACGAAGTTTCCGGCCAGGGCGAGGAAGACCTTGACACGGCCCTCGCGCATCGCCTTGATCGAGTCCACCGAGTCGAGGCCGTGCGGGCGCGGCGGATCGAAACCGAACTCCTTTTGCAGCGCGTCGAGGAAGGTGTCCGGCATCTGCTCCCAGATGCCCATGGTCCGATCACCCTGGACGTTGCTGTGGCCGCGCACCGGGCAGGCGCCGGTACCGGCGCGCCCCAGATTGCCGCGCAGCATCAGGAAGTTGACGATCTCGCGGATGGTGGGCACGCCGTGCTTGTGCTGGGTGATGCCCATCGCCCAGCAGACGATGACACGTTCACTGCCCAGGACCTCGTCGCGTACCTTCTCGATCTCCTCGCGGGTCAGTCCGGTCGCCGCGCCGACGTCGTCCCAGTCGGTGGTGCGGACGTGCTGGGCGAACTCCTCGAAGCCGCTGGTGTGGGCGTCGATGAAGTCGTGGTCCAGGACGGTGCCGGGCCGGGCGTCCTCCGCCTCGATCAGCAGGCGGTTCAGTGCCTGGAACAGGGCCAGGTCGCCGCCGGGCTTGATGTGCAGGAAGCGGTCGGCGATCTGGGTGCCGCGCCCGAGGACCCCGCGCGGTGTCTGCGGGTTCTTGAAGCGCCGCAGCCCGGCCTCCGGCAGCGGGTTGACCGCCACGATCCGGGCACCGTTGCGCTTGGCCTGTTCCAGGGCGGTGAGCTGGCGGGGGTGGTTGGTCCCCGGGTTCTGCCCGACCAGGAAGATCAGGTCGGCGTGGTGGAGGTCGTCGAGGCTGACGGTGCCCTTGCCGGTGCCCAGGGTCTCGCTCAGGGCGAAGCCGCTGGACTCGTGGCACATGTTGCTGCAATCGGGCAGGTTGTTGGTGCCGAAGGCGCGGGCGAAGAGCTGCAAAATGAACGCGGCCTCGTTGCTGGCACGGCCGGAGGTGTAGAAGACGGCCTCGTCGGGGGAGGCCAGCGCCTTCAGCTCCTGCGCGATGACGCCGATCGCGTCGTTCCAGTCGATCGGCTCGTAGTGCTCGGAGCCGGGACGCAGAATCATCGGCTCGGTGAGCCGCCCCTGCTGGTTGAGCCACATGTCGGAGCGGGCAGCGAGGTCGGAGACGCTGTGCTCACGGAAGAAGTCAGCGGTGACGCGGCGCGTCGTGGCCTCGTCGTTGATGTGCTTGGCACCGTTCTCGCAGTACTCGTTGCGATGGCGCTGTCCCGGCGCCGGGTCCGCCCACGCGCACCCGGGGCAGTCGATCCCGCCCACCTGGTTCATGGTCAGCAGGTCCACCCCGGCCTTCTTCGGGGAGGTCTGCTCCAGGGAGTACTCCAGCGCGTGCACGACCGCGGGGACTCCGGCGGCCCACTTCTTCGGCGGGGTCACGGAGAGAGTGGTCTCCGGCTCCTCACCGGACGGGTTCTGCATCGGTTCGCCTTTCTCTTGCCGTGTACGCGCGTGCCGTGTACGTCCGTGCCCTGTGCGCATGCCGCTCAGCCGACGGGCCACTGGGCCACGCGGCTCCTGGGCGGTTCCGGGTGATCGTGCTGCACACGGCCGTTGCGGATGGTGCTGCGCCAGGCCCCGCCCTCCCGGCCGAGGCCCTCGATGAACCGCTTGAAAGCCATCAGCTCGCCGCGCACCAACCGGGCCCCCACACGGGCGGCCAGCCGGGCGGCCGGGGACGAACGGGTGAGGACTCCCGCGACTCCCCGCGGTTCCAGCAGCATCCGGACGGTGATCGCCGTACCGCCGGACTCCGTCGCCCTGAACTCGACCTCGCCCTCATGGGACGGGTGCTGCTCAAGACCGCGCCAGGCCAGATAGGCGTCGGGGTCCTGCTCCACGATCTCGACCGCGAAACGGTGGTGCAGCGGCCCCCAGCCGATGGTCCAGGCGGTCACCGTGGGCCTGAGCTGTTCGACGTCCCGCACCACGGACGAGAAGCGCGGGAAGGTCTTGAACTGCGTCCACTGGTTGTACGCCGTCCGCACCGGCACCGCGACCTCGACGGTCTCCTCGACATGCTGCTCCCGCAGCGGCCGACGGCGCCTGACACCATCGCCGTCCGTGCGTTTCCCCGGCGTGTCCGGCACGGCCCGCCGGGCGTCGTCTTCGTGCGCCATCGTGGTCTCTCCTCCGGTGAGGGCGCCGGACGTCCGGCGCCCGGCCTCCGCTCGCGCGCCGGGGCTTCCCCTCCGGTACCCACATCGTGCACTTCGAGTCACTCGGGGCGCGCATCGGCACGCCGCCGTGGGCTCCGGTGCGTGCGGGTCGCGGGGAATTCCGGGGAGCGAGCCGACCGGGGCCGGGACATACGTCACCGACCGCGCTCCAACCGGTGCCCGTGGGCCACACCAGCGGAGTCACCGTCGGCCACGACGGTCGGTCGTCTTCAGTCTCACCCCGTGCCTGGCCATCCGCCAGCCCTCCCGTCACGCACTGTGATCGCGCGGGCGCGTATCTCCATCAGCAATCCGCAGGAAGTCGGCCGCCGCCGTGTCAGCCGAAGGGATGACGTGAACCCCGCCAGTCGGTACCACGGGCTGACGTCCAGGCGGCGAGGGCGACAGAGCATGTGATCAGGTCAACGGCGTCACCGCATGCATGGCGCCGGTGGCTCCACCCCGGTCCTGCCCTGTCCCGCCCACGGCAAAGGGCGCGATCGGACCATCTTCGGAGGTCCGGGCGTCCGGGGTGACGAAACATGCGCGACGGCCCGCGGGAAAGGCGCCGGACACTTCGGGCGAAGCCCTGGTGAACGGCACGACATCCGCGCCCGTCCAGTCCCTCATCGCGTACGGAGTCCATCTTCACGTGGCTACATTCCTCTACCGCATCGGCCGCGGCGCCTTCCGTCGGCGCTGGCTGACGCTCTTCCTCTGGCTGATCGTGCTGGGCGTCACGGGCGCCGCCGCCGCAAGCAGCAGCGGCGGTGGCGACTCGAACGTCACCCTGCCCGGCATCGAGGCGCAGAAGGTCAATGACCTGCTCGGCGAGAAGTTCCCGGCCGCCAACGCCGACGGCGCGAGCGCCCGCGTCGTCGTGCGGGCCCCCGAAGGACAGAAGCTCGCCGACAGCAACCGGCGGTCCGAGATCGCCCTACTGGTCAAGGACCTCAAGGAATCCTCGCCGCGCGTCGCCTCGGTGGCCGACCCCTTCCAGGCCAAGTCGATCAGCGCGGACGGCGCCACCGGCTACGCCACGGTCACGTACAGCGCCAAGCCGGCCGACCTGACCGACTCCGACCACAAGCGCTTCGACCGGGCCCTCGACGACATCCGCGAGACGGGACTGATCGTCGAGGCCTCCGGCAGCGCACTGGCTCCGGAGGCGCACGCGTCCGCCGCCGAGGCGATCGGCTTCCTGATCGCCGTGGTCATCCTGGTCATCACCTTCGGTTCACTGGTGGCAGCCGGAATGCCCCTGCTCAGCGCGCTCCTGGGCGTCGGCATCACCATGGGCGCGATCACGGCGCTCACCGCCGCCCTCGATCTGAACAGCAGCACCTCGGCTCTGGCCACCATGCTGGGCCTCGCGGTGGGCATCGACTACGCCCTGTTCATCGTCTCGCGCTACCGCGCGGAGCGGGCAGCCGGACACGGCGCGCGCGACGCCGCGGCCCGGGCGAACGGCACCGCCGGGTCCGCCGTGGTCTTCGCGGGCCTGACCGTCGTCATCGCCCTCGTCGGCCTGGCCGTGGTCAACCTTCCGGTGCTCACGGCCATGGGCATGGCCGCCGCGGGTGCCGTCGTCGTCGCCGTCCTGCTGGCCGTCACCCTGGTCCCCGCGCTGCTCGCCTTCGCCCCCGAACGGGTCCTCGGCCGCACCGGCCGCAAGCAGGGGACCGGCGGACAGGACACCGCCAAGACGCCCGTGGCGGAGCGCTGGGCCCACTTCGTCCTGCGCCGCCCATGGAAGGTGCTCGTCGTCGCGGCACTCGGCCTCGCCGTGATCGCCCTGCCCGCGGCCAAACTGCAGCTGGGTCTGCCCGACGACAGCTCCAAGCCCACCACCACGACCGAGCGCAAGGCCTACGACATGCTGGCCGAATCCTTCGGCCCCGGCTTCAGCGGCCCGCTCACCCTCGTCGTCACCGACGACGGCAAGGCGGCGACCCAGAAGGCCGTCGGTGCGCTCACCGGGGCGGTCAAGGAGCTGAAGGACGTCGCCGTCGTCAGCCCGGCCGCGTACAACGCGGGCGGCGACACCGCGATGATCACCGTCGTGCCCAAGAGCGCGCCCGCGAGCGAGGCGACCGAAGACCTGGTCCACGACATCCGCGCCAAGGCCGAGGCCACGAGCGCCGCGACCGGCGCCGCGGCGATGGTGGGCGGTCTGACCGCGATGAACATCGACGTCGCCGCGAAGTTCGCCGACGCCGTGGCCCCGTACCTGGCGCTCATCGTCGGCCTGGCGATCCTGGTCCTGATCCTGGTCTTCCGCTCGATCCTGGTGCCGCTCAAGGCCGCGCTCGGGTTCCTGCTGTCGGTCCTCGCCTCGCTGGGCGCCCTCGTGGCGGTCTTCCAGTGGGGCTGGTTCAAGGATGTGCTCGGCCTGGAGACGACCGGTCCCATCATGAGCCTGATGCCGATCCTCATGGTCGGCATCGTCTTCGGCCTCGCCATGGACTACCAGGTCTTCCTCGTCACCCGTATCCGCGAGGCCTATGTCCACGGCGCCGGGCCGCGCCAGGCGATCATCGACGGGTTCCGGCACAGCGGCAAGGTCGTCATCGCCGCCGCGCTCATCATGACCGGCGTCTTCGCCGGGTTCATCGGAGGCGACGACGCCATGATCAAGGCCATGGGCTTCGGCCTGTCGGCCGCCGTGGTCTTCGACGCCTTCGTGGTCCGCATGACCATCGTCCCGGCCGCCCTCGCGCTGCTCGGCGACCGCGCCTGGTCCCTGCCGAGCTGGCTCGACCGCAGGCTGCCGCACGTCGACATCGAGGGGGAGAAGGTGGGGGCCACTGGGCCCGCCCCGTCATCCGCTGCCCCCGGTGACGGCGAACCGGAGTTCACCGGCGCCCCCTGACCGCGCGACGGCCGCGCCCCGCACCGAGGTGCGGGGCGCGGCGACGGCAACTCCGTGGAACTGGGTGGTCGACGGACGCCGCTGTTCGCGCGTCACCGGGGCCGCGGTGACCGTATGGCTGCCCGGCGGGTGCTACTCGGCCGGGCGCGTGCCGTAGTAGGGACGGATCGTACGGGCCAGCTTCCGCTGGACCGACCGGAGCAAGGTGATCGTCTCCTCGTCGCCGCGCCCCGTGGCCGTGGGCCAGTCGACGCCCGAACCCACGAGGTCGCTCACGAACACGATCTCGGTCGCCAGGAGGGCGCGGGCCCGGTTGACCGGGGTCAGTGGGGCATCCTCATCGAGCGCGCTCCGCAGACTGCCGCACTGGCTGAGAAGGTCCTGGCTGCCGGTGAATTCCATGCCGACGGCGAGTTGCTCACTGCGACGTGCTGGTCCATTCCATTCCAGGAGGGCCCGGCTCAGCATCCGGACCTCATCCCTCTCCAGCAGTTCGCTCGGCCTGGGAGCCTCTCGCGTCATGGGGACGCACCCTACTTTCTTGCTTCCAACCGATCGGGCGTTTCCGCAGCTCGCGGCAGACGACGTTACCGAAGCCGAAACGAGCGAGGCTCGTGCTTCCGCTGCCGCTGCCCGCTGCCTCGCTCGTCTGCGGCGTCACGAAAGTTTTCGGTCGCCTTGCGTGCGGCGCAATTTCACTGTGCGCAATGAGGACATGCCTGCAAGGGGTCTATGCCCGCATCCGGCCCGTTTCATGGAAGGGCTGATTCCGGCCCGTGTGTCGCAGATGTTCGAGGGCACCGCGGCCTGAACTGTGCGGATCGTGTGGCAACTTGTGTGCGCCTCGTGACCACTGGGGTCTGCGAGATCTGTCTTCCTGTGGGGGGAAGCCTTGACGCAACGCACCTTCGGTGCGCGTGTTTCGCGTGCCCGGAAGAGAACCAGCCTTGCCACCGCCGCGGCCCTGGCCGCCGGCGCGCTGACATTGTCCCTGCTGCCGACCACGGGCGCCCTCGCGGCGGACGAGCCGAGTTCGGCGTGGGGCAAGGAAGCCCCGAACTTCACGATGCCCGCGGTGAAGGTCGGCTCCAACGAACCGGCGACACCGCAGGCCGAGGCCAAACCGTCCGAAGAGGTCGCACGCTGGCGGGCGGCACAGAAGAAGCGCGCCGACACCGGTAAGACCAGAAGGACCGGCAAAACCGGCACCAGCAGCAAGACCGGCAGGACCGGCGAGGAATCCGGAAGCAGCGCCGACCGCACCGCGACACCCCTGGTCTACGTACCCGAGGGCCAGGGCAATGTCCCCTGGCACCGCATCAGCGACTTCGCCATCACCGACGCCCTGACGGCCCGTATCGACTACTCCACGGGCAATCTGATGCTGGCCGCGACGGACTTCTCCATCGCGGGCGTGGGCCAGCAGCTGACCCTGGCCCGCACCTACAACTCCCTGGACGCCCCGTACGGCAAGCTCTCCCAGCGCTGGTGGCAGCAGTACGAGCGCTACCTGCACATCTTCGACAACGAGGTGGTGCTGTACGACGCCTCCGGCGACACCGTCCGCTTCGACAAGGGCACGGACGGCTCCTTCAGCACGCCCAAGGGTTACTCCAAGGAGCTGAAGAAGAACGCCGACGGCACCTACACCGTCACCAACTGGAAGTCGCACACCAAGGACACCTATGACGCCAACGGCACCCTGACCAAGGTGACCGACAAGAACAAGGGCACCATCACCGTCACCCAGCACGACGAGGGCGCTGAGCACAAGGGTTTCAAGCTGACCGAGACCCGCTCGGGCCGCTGGATCGACCTGGTCAGGACGGACGCCTCGCAGTGGCAGGCGAAGGACAACTCCGGCCGTACGGCGGTCTTCGACCTGGACGCCGAGGGCAATCTGCACAGGACCACGGACGCCGAGGGCAAGCCCACCACCTTCGGCTACGACTCCTCCGGCCGCCTCACGAAGATCACCACGGCGGAGGGCCGCGTCACGGTCTTCACCTACGACAGCGCCAACCGCGTCACCTCGATGCTGCGCGCCACGGAGTTCAACGGCTCCGGCCACACCGGCCCGACCTGGACCTACTCCTACGACGCGGACTCACCCACGGCGGCGGGCACCACCACGGTCACGGACCCGGAGAAGCACGCGACGAAGTACAAGCACGACGGCGACGGCCAGGTCACGAACGTCACGGACGCCCTGGAGCGCAACCGGAAGACGTCTTTCGACGCGAACCACAACATCGACACCGCCACCGACGCGATGGGCACCGGCACGACCGGCGGCAACGTCACGGACTACAGATTCAACACGCGCAACAACCTGGAGGAGGTCAAGTCCCCGACCGGCGGCACGGGGCTGGCCAACTGGCAGACGGTCGCCGGTGGCGACGTCCCGAAGGACGCCACGAACGCCGACGGCGAGAAGACGACGTACAGCTACGACAGTGCGGGCAACACCAAGTCGGTGGCGCGGACGGGCACGGGCGGCGGCAGCGTCTCGTACACGTACAACCCGGCGACTCCCACCTGCAAGGGCTTCGAGGGCCAGCGCTGCACGGCGGAGACGAAGATGTCGTCGACGAAGACGGTGAAGACGTCCTTCACCTACGACGACAAGGGCAACCTCGCCAAGGTGACCCCGCCGAAGCCGCTGGGGGAGAGCACCTACACCTACGACAGCCTGGGCCGCACCGAGACCCTCACCGACGGGCGAGGCGTGAAGAAGGTCTTCACCTACGACAACCTGGACCGGATCAGAACGGTCTCGACCACCAACGATACGGTCCGCTACTTCTACGACGGCGACGGCAACCTCAGCCAGCGCACCGACTCCACCGGCACGACCAAGTACCAGTTCGATCCGCTCCAGCGCGAGACGGTCCGCACCTTGCAGGACGGTTCGCAGACGCTCCTCGCCTACACCCCGGCGGGCAACGTGGACTACTACCAGGACCCGGCAGGCAAGGTCGACTACACCTGGAATGAGGTCAACCGGCTCAAGGAGTTCAAGGACCCTCAGGGCAAGGTGACGTCGTACAAGTACAACCGCAACGACGCCCGGATCGAGACCGCCTACCCCGGCGGCACGGTCCAGACCGTCGACATCGACAAGGCGGGCCGCCCGGAGAAGATCACGGCGAAGTCCGCCAAGGGCGGCACCCTGGTCGATCTGGCCTACACCTACGGCTACGGCACGGACGCCAAGACCGACGGCGACAAGATCCGCACCACGACCGACGCGGTGGCGGGCACGAAGACGACCTACACCTACGACGGCGCGGGCCGGTTCTCCTACGCGGCCGAGAACAAGGGGTCCGCGCTCAACTCCTCCTGGCAGTACTGCTACGACCTGGCGGGCAACCTGACCAGCCAGGGCACGGCGCAGGGCTGCCCGCGCGGCACGACGTACACCGTCAACGACGCCCAGCAGATCACCTCGAAGAACGGCTCGTCGACGAACTGGTCGTACGACGCCGAGGGCCACGAGACGGCGGGCGCGTCGACGCCGGAGGGCACCCGGACGGGCGAGAAGTGGTCGGATCACAGCCAGCTGACCTCCCTGACGGTGGGCGGCAGGACGTATGAGGGCCAGTACGGCTCGACCGACCAGAGCGAGCGCATCAAGCTCGGCGACACCTGGTTCCACAACGGCCCGCTCGGCCTGTCGGCCACCTCGACCGCCGGAGTGGACACCAGCTTCAACCGTGAACCCGGGGGCACACTCAATTCCATGACCCGGGACGGGAAGACGTACTTCTACCTCACCGACGCGATCGGCTCCGTCGTGGCGCTCACGGACGAGTCCGGCACGAAGGTGAACGCGTACGCCTACAGCCCCCGCGGTGTCGCCCGCGCGACAGCCGGCGAGAAGGTCCCGCAGCCCTACCGGTTCGCGGGCGGCTACCAGGACCCGACGGGCCTGTACCACTACTCGGCCCGCTACTACGACCCCAACATCGGCCGCTTCACCAGCCCCGACCCCTCGGGCCAGGAGCAGAACCCCTACCTCTACGCAGAGGGCGACCCGGTCAACCGGATCGACCCGAGCGGGTTGATCACGGGCTCCATCTCGGGCGAGGTCTGCTTCGGGGTCTGCATCGGTGTGGGCGGCAAGACGGACGGCGAGGAAGCCAAGCCCACGCTCAGCCTGGGATTCGGTACGCCGGGCGTGAGCGGAGGCCTGTCCGCCGATACCGGTGACATGGACAGCGGCGGGTCGATCGGGGTCTCGTGCGGTGTCGGACCCGGCAGCGTCACCGCCTCGACGGACGGCAAGAGCGTGGACGCCGGAGTGGAGACCGGCGGAAGTACCGGGAAGTGCTCGGGAACGGCCGAGTACACCTTCTAGACATCCATACATCCAGATAACGACGGCGCAACAACGCCCGGCAGGAGACGCAGTGAGAGTAGCGGTGGGAGTGTTCGTGGCCGTCTTCGGCCTGTGCTTCGCGATATTCGCGAACCGGCTGAGCAGGGGAAGCGCCGCGAGTTCCAAGGAAATCTTCGGTACGTCGGGCGGCTCGGCCATGCGCCGCTACAACCGTGGCGCATTCACTGTGATCGGAAGCCTCTTGGCCGTCTTCGGCATCGCGTATGCCGCGGGACTGGTCGGCTCGTAGGGCGGCGGCGGGAAGCAGCACCGCTGGCACACCAGAACGCAATGGCCCGGCCGGAGTGTGCTCGGAGTGCGCTCGGAGAGCACTTCGGCCGGGCTCCACGGAAGGAGAGAGGCGTGAACCAGGACTCGTCGGTCGAACTGGCCAAGATGTGGGCGTCAAGCGGAGGTGCGACGATTTTCGTCATCGTCTTCATCGTCTTCGCGATCATCCTCGTGACGCTGCTGATGCGGAGCAGGAACCGGCGATGAAGGCTCCGCCGGACGACGCGGGAGGCCCGCCTCTCAGCAGCTGAGAGGCGGGCCCCCACCGAACGGTGCCCAGGCAGAGCCCCGTTCGTCCCCCGCTCGTCCCCCGTTGGCCGCTCGGGCGGTGCTTCTCCCCGTTGCGCCGCTCAAGCGTGATCATCAAACGACGTCCACGCGGTCCGGGGCAACACTCCGGGCCGCGAGGCCCGTGCTCGTTTCACGACATGAAAGAGGACACCCGCTGCTTCCGCTCAGCGGAACGGGCAGGTCCGGTCAACCGGTGCGGGGCGCCGGGCAGGTGCAGTCGGGCTTGAAGACAAGCATCAGGAACCGGGCGCCGGGCGACCCGAGCGGCATCGCCGCGCACATCGTCAGGTCTCCGATCTCGGAGCGCGCGTGCCGCTCGCAGCACCGGTCCAGGTGTACGTGCTGATCCGTGTCGACCGCGCCCGAGAAGGTGTAGCGCAGCTTGCGGACATCGCCGTTCGGATGGATCTGCGCGAGGGTGTTCTCCCTGTAGACGGGGCCGACCACGGGGTCCGCGTCGGCTTCTTCGTCGAGCCTTTGCAGCTCGACGCTCTTGGGGTAGCGCGCCACGGCGTTGCGGAGCTGCGCGGCGAGCGGAATGAGCCACTCGGCCTCCCAGTTGACCATGTGGTGCTCGCGTGCCGACTCCGTCAGCAGCATGTAGCGCATGATGTTCTGTTCCGGGACCGCGGGCTGCGCGTTCTGGGCACGGGGGAACATCCGGACGAAGTCGTCGTTGTAGGCGACGAGATTCCAGTCGACGTCGGTGATGTAACAGGGCTGCCCCTTGACGCGGACGATGGCCTCCCGCCAGGCCGCGGGAACGTTTCTCCCTGCCATCGGGTCCTGCGAGTGCGGCGGTTCGTGCCCGAGCGAGTAGACGTAGAGCGCGATCCGCTCCCGCTCATTGAGCCGCAGGACGAGCGCGACCCGATCGAGGAAGTCCGTACTCGGGGAGGCCATGTCCCCGCGCTCCAACTGGGCGTAGGTCCGCTCCGAGACCTCAAGGAGCTGCGCGACCCGCGCCTGGGACAGCCCCGGTGCCCGCCGCCCGCGCCCGCTGGGTGCGGGCAGGCCCAGACTCGTGGGGTTCAGCTGCTCCCGCTTCCAGCGCAGCAGCTGGCGCAGTGCCATCCTGTGGTCCACCGGTTCTCCTTCCGCAGCAGGGGCCGCGTCCGAGCGGCGTTCACATCTGTTCCGGGCGTCGGCCGGATGCCGGTTCGAAGAGCAGGATGAAGAACCGTGCGCCGGGGGAGCCCAGCGGCGTGGCGGCGCACATGGTCACGTCGCCCAGCTGGGACGGAGCGTGGCGGTCGCAGCAGCGGTCCGGGGGGTCCTGCTCCTGCGGCGGGCCGCTCCAGGGATAGCGCATCCTGCGCGTATCGCCGTTGGGGTGGACATAGGCGACATGGTTGGCCCGGTAGATGGGGCCGGAGACCGGGTCGGCGCTGATGTCGCGGTCCAGTTCCTCCAGATCCGTGTTGCCGGGGTGCTGGGCCACCGCGTTGCGCAACTGGGCCGTGAGGGGCACCGCCCACTCGCTCTTCCAGTTCACCAGGTGATGCTCCCGCGCGGCCTCGTCGAGGAGCATGTAGCGCATGAGGTTGCGCTCGGGTATGGCCGCGGCGGCGTCCGGCGCACGCGGGAACATGCGGACGAAGGCGTCGTTGCACGCCAGCACGTTCCAGGCGACGTCGTTCACATAGCAGGGCTGGCTGACGACCTGCCGTACGGCCCGCTGCCAGGCCGCCGGTATGTTCTCCCCGGCCAGCGGGTCCTGCGGGTGGGGTGGTTCGTGTCCCAGGGAGTAGACGTACAGGGCGATTCTCTCGCGTTCCTTCAGCCGCAGGACCTCCGCCACCCGGTCGAGGAACTCCGCTGCGGGAGAGGGCATCTCACCGCGCTCCAGCTGGGCGTAGGTGCGCTCGGAGACATAGAGGAGCTGCGCGACCTGAGCCTGCGAAAGACCCGTGGCACGACGGCCCCGTCCGGTGGGCGGCCGCAGGCCCACGGCCACCGGGTCGAGTTCCTTGCGTTTCCACTGCAACAGCTGGCGCAGAGCCGCCCTGTTGTCCACTGCTCCACCTTTCGCACGGGAAGCGGCCGCGTTCGGTGACGACACTCTTGCGGCCGTGGGGGACGCCGCGCGGCAGGTAGTTGAACACGCACGGAACGTATTCGATCGATCAGCCTACAGTCACCCGCTGACAAGCCGTCGACCGGTGCCGCCCCGGCCGTCGCACCGGCGGCGACGCGGGCACCGGTCGCGTAGGTGCGCGTCTCATGACAGACGGGATGTACGCCACATCGGGACCATGAGCGGGCGGCACTCGGCCACAATGCGTCCATGGACCTCCCAACTCAATTGACGCCCCTGCCCGGCACCGACGACCTGCACGTGTGGGCACCCGAAGCCACCGGGCTGTGGGGCTACGCCAACTGCCTCTGGATCATCTCCGGCGACGACGCGGCGCTGATCGACACTCCTTACGACGGGCCGATGACCAAGGCGATGATCGCCGCCGCCGGGCCCGCGCTGGGGGACCGCGTGGTGCGGACGGTGGTCAACACGCACGCCAACGGCGACCACAGCTTCGGCAACCACCTCTTCCCCGAAGCGGAGATCATCTCCACCGAGGCGGGCCTCCTCCACCAGCACCGCGAACCCACACCGAACGACATGCACGCGCTCGTGCACGACTCCGCGGCCGACAGCCCGATGGGCTGGTACATGCGCCGCCACTTCGGCGCGTTCGACTTCACGACGGCCCGGGTGACGGCGCCGACCCGCACCTTCTCCGGAGAGCACGCCTTCGAGGTCGGGGACCGGACGGTCCAGTTGTACGAGGTGGGACCGGCGCACCACCACAGCGACCTCATAGCGCGCGTCGGTGACGTGGTCTGCACCGGGGACATCTTCTTCCACGGCGACCATCCGCCCCACTGGGCGGGCCCGCTCCAGAACATCATCGACGCGTGCGAGCTCGCCCTGAGCTTCGACCCGCGCATCGTCATCCCCGGCCACGGCCGGCCGACGAACCGGGCGGGCCTGGAGCAGAACGTCGAGTACCTGGGAGCCGTCCAGCGCGAGATCCGCGCCCGCTTCGAAGCGGAGCTGACCCTGGAGGACGCCATGGACGACCTCATGGAGAGCAAGTTCTACCCGCACTTCGGCATGCCCGAACGGCTCCTGATCGTCATGGGGCTCGAATACGCCCACCTGCGAGGGGCGCCCGACTCGCCCCCCATGCTGGATCTGTCGGGCCGGGCCGCGGCCTGGTCCTTCGCGCGGCACACATCCGAGTCCTACGCGCCGGTGGGCACCTGAACCGGCAGCGCCCGCGGCCGACAGCTCCCTGACCGCYGGTCAAGGGAGTGTCGGCCCMGGGCCCTGCGGCCCCGGGACACGCCGCTCAGCCCACAGGCTCTCAGTGGCCCATGCCGCCGCCGCCATCGACCGGAATGACGGCTCCGGTGATGTAACTGGCTCCGGGGGAGGCGAGGAAGGCGATGGCCGAGGCGATCTCCTCGGGGCGGGCCAGGCGGCCCAGCGGTATCTGCCGCACCATGGCCTCCCGCTGCTCGTCGGAGAGGGTCTCGATCATCTTCGTCTCGGTGAGGCCGGGGGCCACGACGTTGAAGGTGATGTTGCGGGAACCGAGTTCACGCGCCATGGACCGCGCGAAGCCCACCAGACCGGCCTTGGACGCGGCGTAGTTGGCCTGACCGCTCTCCCCGCGCAGCCCCACCGCCGAGGAGACCAGGACGACGCGCCCGGACTTGGCCCGCAGCATCCCCTTGCTCGCCCGCTTGACCACACGGAACGTCCCCGTGAGGTTGGTGTCGAGAACGGACGCGAAGTCCTCCTCGGTCATACGCATCAGCAGCTGGTCCTTGGTGATACCGGCGGAGCACACCAGAACCTCCACCGGCCCATGGGCGTCCTCGACCTCCTTGAAGGCGGCCTCGACCTGGCTGGTGTCGGTGATGTCGCAGCGGATGCCCAGCAGCCCCTCGGGGGGTTCGCCCGAGCGGTAGGTGACGGCGACCTTGTCGCCCGCCGCTTGCAGGGCGCGGGCAGTGGCCAGGCCGATGCCGCGGCTTCCACCGGTGATCAGAACAGAGCGGGTCACGAAGAGCCCTTCCTCATTCAGGTGTGGGGGTTGATGTCACTGAAGAGGCTAGCGAGCGGAGGCGGGCATCGCGGCGCGGGTCAGGTGCTTGCTGACGGCGGCCGCCGTGTCCATCACGGCGCCGACGAAGCGGTTGCGGACGGAAAGGCTGCGCAATTGGCTGTGCGCCGCGATCAGGCTGACCGAGCCGGCGACCGTCGACCCGCGCCAGACCGGCGCCGCGATGGCGTCCCAGCCCGTGAGCGGAGAGGGGCCCAGGGCATACCCGTCCCCGCGGATCTGGGCCAGTTGGGGCCGGGCGGCGGTGACATCACCGAGGCAGGCCAATATGGCCCACCCCGGGGGATCCGCCTCCAGCGGCGCGCGCCACAGGTTCTGCTGCGACGCCGGAGATGCGGCGTGCAGCTGGCGGGCATGAGCCCCCAGAGCCTGCTCGGCGAGGATGCGCATCGACTTGCCGATCAGCAGCGGCGCGAACGCCAGCGCGATCTGCCCGGTGCGTGACTGTAGGGTGATCAGTTCGGCACGAACCGTGGCCGACCCGGCACCGGTCGGCGGCCCGGACAGCTCCGAAGGGGAGTGGGAGAAGAGATGTGTTGCCTCGGCCAGCGAGTAGTGGCCGCGCGGCCCTTGCCGCTCCACGGCCCCCTCACTGATCAGCGCCTGGATGTAGCGGTAGGCGGTGGGCGCGGGCAGGTCCGCCCGGGCGGCCACGGACGCCAGAGGGTGGGCTCCCGGGCCGAGCCCTCGCAGGGCCCGGAGCACCGCCAGCGTACGACTCACCGAGCCGCCGTTGCGCTCTGTGGGCGTGTCGGTTTCTGGCCTGGCGGCAGCAGTGTGCAACATCGCGAATTCCCCCTCGCGGTCGGGGATCGCCGCGTCTCCCACAACGCGGTCAGATCCGAGCGGCCATTGTCCCTACGGCCCCAGGCGCCTCACCAGGATCACCTTTTTCCTGTCGCTGATTTTCAGGAAAGTGCGCTTCCGGAAATTGGCCGCCCGCGCCCCGCCAAGTCCCGGCCCGGGCGGGTGTGACCGATGGACAACAAGGCGGCACTGCGTCAGCTCCTGCGGTGGAAGCGGCGCCAGCTGGACCCCTCGGCCTTCGGCCTGCCCGCGCGGACCGGTCGCGGCAGCAGCCTGCGCGGCCTCTCCCAGGCGCAGGTCGCCCAGCTCCTCTACGTCTCCGAGCGGACCTACGCCCAACTTGAGCGCGGCGTCATGCCCTCACCCGCCCCGGACTTCCTCGACCAGGTCTGCCAAGTCCTGGACCTGAGAGAACGGGAGAGAATCGCGCTCTACGTGTACGCCCTGGGCCATGAGCCGCCGCACCCCAGTAACCCACTGGCCGGCACGGACGTACACCCCGCGTGGACCACCGCGGTCGAGGCCATCAAGGGCCAGCCGTGCTACGTGAACGACGTCGCGTGGAACATCCTGGCCTGCAACGACGACTTCATCCGCATGTTCCCCCGCCGCCGCGGGGCCGGACCGCCCGCCACGCTCCCGGAGCGCAACCTCATGCGCTACATGCTGTTGTGCGAGGAGGCGCGGGAACACCAGATGATCAACTGGGCCACACAGTGGGCCATACCCCTCGCCGCGCAGCTGCGCACCGCGGTGGCAGCCAACCCGGACAACGCCGACCTCCAGCGGCTGGATCAGGAGGTGGACGCCGACCCGGTGGTGAGACCGATCTACCGCGCCACCCACGTGGCGTACGTACACCCCAACGGCGATACGCGGCGCGCCCGTTACACCGGCTACGGCCTCACGGGCGACAAGGACCTGGACCACTGCTGCGACCAGCACGAGCCCTCCACGGCGGGCGACATCACCATGTGCACCTCCACGCCGCTGGGTTCGCCCGGCGCGCGCTTCACGATGCTGGTCTTCAAACCCGATCCCGTACCGTGAGGACCGGCCGCCGACAGGACCTGCGATGCGGCGAGTCCCGTCCGCACACCCGCATTCCACTGGTTGAAATCAGGACGGCTCAGGCATTGCGCCGCTTCGAGCCGCCGTTGTTTGATACGTCCACCTTGGACGCCGAACCCCGGAGGGGTGTGCGTGTCCGAGCCACCGAACCGGCCGCCCCCGGCCGATCCCACGTTCGGGCCGGGGTGCCGCCTCCCACGGAGGGCGGCACCCCATAAGCGGTTCGTGGACGTCGGTCGCCGGTCCGGACGGAGCGAGCGACATGACCGCGCGAGTCGTCATGGCAAGGGATGAAGCGATGACATTGCGGGCCGATGTGGCCGCGCTGCTGGTGGCGGGCGGCATCTGCGATGTGGACGTCGATGATGCCGTCGCGGACGAGCACGTGCGCTCGGCGGCGTACAAACGCGTTGTCGCGGCGGTTTCCTCCTCGCCGAGCCGCGGCCAGGACCGCACCATCGTGGCCATGATCCTGCGGGACCCCATCGAGATCGTGTCCAAGACAGCGGTGGTCGACCTCGTGGACAGCGTCGCGATCAGGGCGTCCGGCCCCGGCGAGTTCCGGCGGTGGTCGGCCGGACTGCTGCCGGAGATCGAGCGGCTCCAAGCGGAGGGGAACCGCGAGTTCATTCGCCGCCGTATCCACGACTGGTCGTTCCACCTGTCCATCAAGGACGGGCACGAGCCCACGTCGGCCGAGCTGGCGCGGGTCACGGACTGGATGCAGCGCCTTCTCGCCGAGACATCGACGTCGTCGGCGGTGCTCGCCCTGCTCGCCGAGTCGGGCAACCGGAAGAAGACCCGCAACGTCGCGAAGAACCGAGCCGGATCGTCGGCGGTCTGACGCCGGGGAGGGACGGGGAGCCGTCACAATGCGGTGGACATGCTGATCGCGGTGGTCATACCGTCGTCCGGTCCCCGCCTTCACACGTTCGAAGAGGTGCATTTGATGACGGTCCAGGCAGGCGCGGCCCACTTCCGTCGGCCGCCCGCTCATGCCGTTCCGACCTCTTCCGACCGAAGGAATCCTTACCGTGGACCTGCCACGTAGCTTCACCATCCGCGAGACAAGCCACCGCATCTGCAACCCGTTGACCAGCGAGAAGCTGGCCGTTCTCGGGCGGGCCATCAGCCCGGCGGCGGGCACCCGCGTACTCGACCTCGCCTCGGGCAAGGGCGAGATGCTGTGCACCTGGGCACAGGACCACGGTGTGACCGGCACCGGGGTGGACATCAGCACCGTCTTCGTCGACGCCGCCCGCGCCCGCGCCGCGGAACTGGGCGTGGCCGACCGGGTCGGCTTCGTGCACGGGGACGCGTCGGGCCATGTGGCCGACGAGCCGGCCTCCATCGCCGCCTGCGTCGGCGCCACCTGGATCGGCGATGGTGTGCCGGGCACCGTCGACCTCCTGCGGCGCAGTCTCGCACCCGGCGGCATGATGCTGATCGGCGAACCGTACTGGCGCCGTGAGCCCGCGGACCAGGCCACCGTCGAGGGCTGTCACATGGCCCGCGAGGACGACTTGCTCCCGCTGCCCGAGCTGCTCGAACACTTTCGGGACCTGGGCTGTGACGTCGTCGAGATGGTCCTCGCCGACCAGGACAGCTGGGACCGGTACGCCGCGGCCCAGTGGCTCAACATCCGCCGCTGGCTGGACGCCAATCCCGACGACGAGCTCGCCGGGGAGATGCGTGCGGAACTCACCGCGGCACCTGTCCAGCACGTCAGGTATCAGCGCGAGTACCTCGGGTGGGGCGTCTTCGTCCTGATGGACCGCTGACACCCCAGTTGGCTCAGAATCTACGGTCCGCGCGGGCGGCGCGCCTGACGGAGGGGCGGAACGTGCGTTACGTATACGCGGAAGGCCACCCCTTCGCGCAAGCCCCCGTGAGAGCGGTTCAGGTTGTCGCGGGTGGACGAACCCCATTTACCACCCGGCCACGTTCGAGGGGTCGGGATCGCGACGAACTCAGCCGTGAGGGCAACTGGGAGCACGAAGCGGAACGTTCAGCCCCGCAAGCGTGGTTAGCATGGCGCGAAGTGCGGTCCGGAAGATCGCCGTCCCCTTCGGTGCCGCCTTCCGGAGGCGCGAACGACGGCCGATGCCATCGACCGGCCCTGCTCTCCTCTCCTGCCTTCGAAGATCGAGGAACCGCTGAATGTCAGTGCCTTCTCCTCCCCACCCACGGCGCTCGGCGACAGCGGGCGGCCGTATGTGGGCCGCCCCTGTCGGCGCCTTAGTGGTGACCGGCGCGGCCGGGGCCGCCGCGGTCGCCGCGGCGCCCGCCGACGCCCGCGGCTGGACGGCCGCCGCGCTCGCCGGCGGATGGCTGTGTCTGGCTGTCTCCCTGGTCATCGGCACCGCGGCCTTGGGGCGGGCCCGTCGCTCCGCCGCGACCGGACACGCCGAAGCCGCCGCTTCGCAGGCCGAAGTGGGCCGCCGGAGCGCCGAATCCGCGCACTTCACGAACGTCACCCTGCCCCTGCTCGTCAAGCTGCTGCGCGACGGCCTGAGCGCGGGGGAGGCCCTCGCGGACACCGTGCCCCCCTCGGACCCTCAACTCAGGCGCGTCGTGCACACGTTCGCCGCGGTGTTGGAGGAAGCGGTACGGCGGACGGGCGACGTCGAGGAGCAGCGCGACCGCGTGCGGGAGCAGATGGGGGAGACGCACAAGGAGTTCGACCTCCTGACGCAGGTGACTCTGCCCGCCGCGATCGGGCAGTTGCGTGACGGTGCCTCCGCGGACACCGTCCTCGCCGGGCTCCAGTGGCCGCGGTACCCTCTGCTGCGCGAGCCCGTTCAGACCCTCGTGCGGGAGCTCGCCCGCAGCGAGCGCCGCGCCGCCGCCGCTCAGGCCGCCTCCGCCAAGGCGCTGAGCCGGGTCCAGGCCAAGACGGTCGGCATGCTCGCCGACCTGCGCGAGCTTCAGGAGAGGCACGGCGGCGAGGTCTTCGGCGACCTGCTCAGGCTCGATCACAGCACCTCCCAGCTCGGTCTGCTGACCGACCGGCTCGCGCTGCTCATGGGCGGCAGGCCCAGCCGCGCGTGGAACAAGCCGATCGTGATGGAGAGCATCCTGCGCGGTGCCGTCGGCCGCATCTCCGCCTACCAGCGGGTGCGGCTGCACTGCTCGACGACGGTGGCGATCGCGGGCTTCGCCGCCGAGAGTGTCATGCACCTGTTGTCCGAACTGATGGACAACGCGGCGAACTTCTCCCCGCCCATCGACGAGGTGCACGTCTATGTGGAGGAGCGCAGCGCCGGGCTCGTCGTGACGATCGAGGACAGTGGCCTGAAGATGGCCGAAGCAGCGATGCGCCGGGCCGAGGAGTCCGTATCCGGACAGGAGATCGACCTCGCCTCGCTGCAAGGCACGCGCCTCGGCCTCGCCGTGGTCGGACGCCTGTCCGCCAAGTACGGCATGAGCGTGAACTACCGTCCGTCCTCACGCGGCGGCACGGGCGTGGTGGTTCTCCTGCCACCGCGTCTGCTGGCCCAGCAGCGCGAGCCCGCCGTGCGGCAGCCGGTGCAC